>NSGV01000006.1 GCA_002300355.1 Streptomyces sp. TLI_235 | reverse complement strand
ACTGGGACGCTGTCATGGCCGGCCTCACGCTCCGCTGGAACTCCGGCCCCGTCGAGGGTCACGTCAACCGGATCAAGATGCTCAAGAGGCAGATGTTCGGACGCGCCAAGCTCGACCTTCTCCGCAAGCGCGTACTCCTCGCGTCCTGAAGATCACCACGGGCGGCTTTCACGGAAGTCACGCCAGAGCCGCCGAGATCCTCGTAGGCGGACATTTCAGGTCCTTTCCGGCGGACACCTGATCTCCCTGCGCGGTGTGACAAGTAGTCACTCGGTCGGGCTCGTCAACGTAGGGTGGGCTGGTGTCAGCTGATCCCGGGGACCGCCCGAAGCCCAAGCCCATCGACGAATGCCGGGATGTCTATGACGTCCTTGAGCACGTGCGGCTGCGACCTGCGATGTTCGTTCGCAACGGCTCGTTGGAGGAGCTGATGACGTTGCTCAACGGCTATGGCATCGCGTTGCATGTGCACGGCATCGATGAGCACTCCGGTCTCAGCCCGGTCGGTCCGTTCGCGCAGTGGCTGCGCGGGAATCACGGTTGGTCGATGTCGTGTGGTTGGGCCCGGGCAATCACGGACCATGCCGAGGACGTGCCGTCGCTGGAGGCGTTCTTCCGGTTGCTGGACGAGTGGCGGGCGAGCACCGCGGCTGAGCAGACCGCAGCAGCCGGCTCCTGACGCGACGGACTACGTTGGCTCCATCATGGGGCGAGCGGACGACGCCCTTGCCGGTGGTCGCCTGGGTGAGGCGGAGGCTGGAGCCCTCGGTCAGGATGATGTGGGCGTGGTGCAGGAGCCGGTCGACGGCTGCGGTGGCGAGTGTCTTGGGCATGATCGAGTCGAATCCTGACGGATGAAGGTTCGAGGTCACGATCACCGATCGGCGTTCGTAAGCGGCATCGATCACCCGGTAGAACGCCTCGGCGGCGGTCTGGCCGCAGGGCAGCATGCCGATGTCGTCGACCACGATGAGGTCGCATCGGGTGATCTTGGCGACGGCCCGGGCGACCGAGTTGTCGACGGCGGCCCGTCCGAGGGTGGCGGTCAGCGACTCCAGGGTGAACCAGCAGACCTGCATGCCGACATCGATGGCCTTGTGAGCGAGGGCCTCGGCGAAGTGGCTCTTGCCCGTCCCCGACGGCTCCGTGACAGCCAAATTCTCCGCCCGGCCGACCCATTCGAGGGTCATCAGGGCGTGCTGGGTGGGCAGCGGGATGGAGGAGTCCTCCTCCTTCCAGGACTCGAAGGTCTTGCCGGACGGCAAGTTGGCCTGCTTGCGGTGGTTGCGCCTGGTCGCCTCGTCGCGGCCCTTGATCTCGCCTCCAGCAGGATCCTCAACACTCGGCCGGGTCCAGCGTTGGGTGCGGGCGGTGGCCAGCACGTCGGGGGCGGCTTGCGGAGATAGGGGAAGCGCATCCGCTTCAGGACGCCCTCCGGCTCGGGCGGGATCGCGGTGCGACGGGGCGGAGGGGCCGGCGTGGGCATCGCGACGGCGGGACGGGCTCGGCGAACGTGCTGTGGTCATACGAATGGTCCTTTCCGGAGGGGCCGCCGGGCGGCGGCCGGTATTGTCCGGGCGGGTCCGCGCGGTCGAACAGGAGCGCGGACCCGCCCCGGGGTCAGGAGGTCGTGCGCCGAAGTCGGCCCAGGCGGAAGTGCCGGGCTGGGCCGAGTGGTTCTCGTCGCAGACCACGAGGTCGGAGGCGGGGCGCCGGTGGCCCGGTGACGGACGATCGACATCAGGTCGTCGTCCGCGAAGCGCCCGGCCGTCGCGGCGAGTCCCAGGCAGATGTCGACCTCGCCCGCGCCGACAGAGCGGCGAGTTCGACGGCGGCGCCATCTTCACGCGCATCCGCGTGGTGCCCGCGCAGCGGCCTCCATCAGCCAGGACTTCGCGCCGGGGCCGAGCGCGAGGAACGTCTCCTCCGCCGGGCGACCGCTTCGGGCGGCAGACGGGGCGAGCCGTCCATCTCCTGCGGATGGCCGGGGTAGTGGGAGGGATCGATGACGGGCCGTCCGGGCAGCGCGATGTGGTGGCGGCCACCTCCAGCAGGCCGGCCGGGCCCTGCAACCACTCCGGCGGTGCGGAGCTGGGCCAGGTCGACCACGACGACGAGCTCGTCACCGTCCACGCGCACCCAGGCCTCCTGGCCGACCAGACCGGCCGGGGTCGAGTAGCGCACCGAGCCGAAGCGCACCGTCTGGTCGGTGTTGATCGTGCGGCTCTCGCCGAGCGCGACCGTGTGCGGGGCGGTGGGCAGCGGTGCAGCCGACGGCGCTCGATGTCCAGGGCGGAGGCCGGGGTCCGGCCGGTCTCGCGGTGGACACGCGTGTTGACCTGCTGGCAGAACAGCGCGCAGGCCCGCGCAGTTCGGCGAACGAGCCGTAGTCCGGCCGAAGGTTCGCACTGGTGGGCACCAGGTCGGCCTTGGCAATGCGGACCGTGGCCTCCGACCCGCCCTTCGACTCGGGGTCGAACGGCACGCAGGTGTGGACCTGCATCCCGTAGTGCCGCCGGCCGCGACGACTTGGGGATGGCGAACCGGGATTCCGGCGACCCGGTCGATCGTGACGGTCTTCTCGTTGTCCGTGAGCGCGTAGGTCGGCGCCCCGCCGATCGCCCGCAGCGTGGCGTCGATGCACGAGATCAGCGTCGGCAACGTCCGGTCCCAGACCGGGATCACCACCCGGAACCGGGACCAGGCCAGCCACGCGCAGAACAGCAGCGTCTGGCGCTGACCGCCGCCCGGTCCCGGGACCTTCGGGCCGAACCCCCAGTCGAACTGGAGCCACAGTCCGGGCTCGGTGATCCACGGCCGGTAGGTGCGGCGGTGGCCGGCGTTCCAGCGCTCCTTCGCCGCGGCGACCGCCCGCCGAGTCGTGCGCTCGTCGCCGGTGAACCCCAGGATCACCAGGCGCTCGTGCAGCTTGTCGGCCCACACCCGGCCCTGCGAACGCTCCACCCACTCCTCGACCTTGGGCAGGAACGGGTCGATCAGTCTCGGTCGCCGGATCGGCTGGTCAACCGGTTGACCGCTGTCTCTCATCCGCGCGTACCGCCGAACGGTTTTTGGATCCACCCCGCCAGTTGCGCCGCCGAATGCGCACATCCGGTGGCGTCGAGCGCCTCGAAGATTTCCATGATCACCCTGTCAGACTTCTTCACGATCCCTCGGAGGGGACTGACTCGATGTCGGCAGCACCGAGCAAACCCCCGGGGGATCACCAGTTCGGAACCGACACGAACGGCCCCAAGGACAGGGAGATCAGCTGTCCGCGGAGAGGGACCCGTCCTGACCGTCTACAAGGATCTTGAGGGCTCTGGCGTGACTTCCGTGAAAGCCGCCCGTGGTGATCTTCAGGACGCGAGGAGTACGCGCTTGCGGAGAAGGTCGAGCTTGGCGCGTCCGAACATCTGCCTCTTGAGCATCTTGATCCGGTTGACGTGACCCTCGACGGGGCCGGAGTTCCAGCGGAGCGTGAGGCCGGCCATGACAGCGTCCCAGTCCTTGCGCAAGCCGGTAGCGAAGCCTCGCAGCTCGGGCAGGGCGCTCGCCGCAGCGTCCGCGGTCCACTGTTCGAGTTCCTCCTGGCCTCGCCGGTTCACGAGGATCGAGGCGAACCGGGCGACGAGGTCGCACGCGTCGGCCAGCTCACTGCAACGAATGCGTAGCTCCTTCAGGAGGACTTGTTGGCTTTCGGATCGGTGGTCGGGGGGGTGAGGATCAGCCCGGTCACCTCGCGGACCTTGGGGACCGGCGGTCGGGCGGTCGGCTTGGTGTTCTCACGCAGCCGGTGCACGAACCGGCGGGACGGTCCGCTCGCTGACGGTCAGGCCGCGTTCGGAGAGTCACGGTGGAGCCGTAGTGCGCTGTGGCAACCCTCGTTGAAGCGGGCGATCAGGTAAGCGGCGTGGCCCTCCAAGCTGGTCTGCCGGCCGCCCAAGGGCCCCGTGCCGATCAGCTCGTCCGCAGTGGCGGCCCTCATGAACTTGCGCACCGTCTTCGGGTCCAGATGCAGCTCGGCGACGATCTGGCTGTGCCCCATGCCCCTGTCCATCAGCGCATGGACGGCGGCATGGCGCACACGGGTGCGCCGGTCCCTCGATCCTTCGGCAGTGCCACCTTCTCCTTGTCCGGCACGGAGGGACCCACTGCGAGCGCAGGCGGGCGACCAGCCGCTCAGTCGCATCGCCGAGGTTCGCCCAGAGGTGGTACCTGTCCGCGACCTGCGTCGCGGTGCCGCACCACGGGTCGCGCCCTCGCGTAGTAGGCGGCGCGGTCACGGCAGATCACCTCGACACCGGGATGCTCGGTGAGCCAGTGGCCAGGGCGTCGGCAGACCGCTCGGGCAGGACCTCGATGGGACGGCGGCTCTCGATGTCGATCAGGACGGTGCCGTAGTGGTGGCCCTTTCGCAGGGCGAAGTCATCGACGCCGAGCACGCGGACCCGCTCGGTGGCCGGGTCTGGCAGTGCGCGGATCAGGCGTATCAAGGCATCCCGGCCGATCCCGGCTGACAGGTGTCCGGCCAGGCGGGCTCCGGCCCGGCCGCCGAGGGCGAGGGCGACGGCCTCGCGAACCTTCCGCAGCGGCACTGTGCACCGCCCGTAACGGAACGTCAGGCCGGGATCTGCTCCGCGAAGGTCCGCCGCCCGCAGTATCGGCGTCGCAGAAGAACCGGCGGACCCGCAGGTGCAGCACCAGCTCCTGACCGGAGACCGCCGAGTCGCTCACTCGCCGCTCGTACCCACTGTGGACACGTCCCGACCAACTACCGCAGCTCGGACACTCCGCGCCCGGCGTCCGCCCCCGGGCGTGCACCCGTACGGACCGGCCGACCGGCCTGATCAAGTCCACGCTCAGCAGCGCGAACTGGGGGAACAAGACGGCCAGAAGATCAGCGACAGACACCCATCATGATCGACAACTTTCAAGATCTACGGGCGGCTTTCACGGAACTCACGCCAGAGCCAGTTTGCCGTGTCCGCTGACAGCCGCCTCAGACGGTTGCAGGTGGTGGAGGGCGGATCCGGCAGCCGGGTGCGCGTTTGACCTGTGATCAAAATCGGTCATCCAGAGATTGATTCTGTGTCTGAATCGGGCTGCATCGCACCTGTACGGCCGCCGCGCCTGTGAGGAGCCGGGAGCTGGTGCCCAGGGCCCGAGAGATTGGGCCCGTGGCACCTTTCCGCTGTGTTGGGTGAGCCGATGGACTGTGCGCGTGCAAGGACAACAGATGAATAGGATCTCGGCCGATGACGTGCGCCGGACGCAGGTGATGAACAGTCACGATGGCAGGTCGCGTGGACAACAGCTGTCGCGGGGCGGGTGATGGTGCTGGCCGTGTCAGCGGCGGACCTCTGGGCGTCGTGGTGGGAAGCCTGCCTCTCGCGCTCGCTCTCGGCAACGGCTCCGGCGTGCCAACGACCTTTCTGGTTGCCGCGGTCGTGCAGCTCTGTTTCTGCGTGGGGTATGCGGCGCTGTGCAGGCGGGTGGTCACCACCGGCGGGTTCTACATGTACGTGGGACTGGGACTGGGCCGCCCGGCAGGTGTGGGCACGGCCATGCTGGCACTGTGCTCCTACACGGCCATGCTGATTGGCCTTGCAGGGGCGTTCGGATACTTCACAAGCCTGGTTCTCTCGAAGTTCGGATGGCATGTCTCCTGGATGTTGCTGGCCGTGGCGGTGTTGCCGTGGTCGGCCTTCTCGGCTACCACTCGGTGGGACTCTCCGCCAAGGTCCTCACCATTCTCCTGGTTGCCCAGGTTGCTATGGTGGTGGTTTACGACCTTGCTGTCGTTGCGCACCTCGCACGGCCGCCTTCCCGATCGTCTCGTTCGCCCCGGAGACCATCACCGCTGGCAGCGTTGGCATCGGTCTGATGATCGCCTTCAGCGGCTTCGCCGGCTACGAGTCCGCGGTGCTGTACGGCGAGGAAGCGACGGATCCGACCCGGAGCATCCCGCGTGCTGCCTACCTCGCCGTGGGTGCGATCGGCCTGGTCTTCGTCGCCACCAGCTGGATCACGATCGGTGCGATCGGCGCCGATCAGGCCCAGACGCGTGCACGTACCGAGTTGGGCAACCTGATGTTCGGACTCGTGGACACCTACGCGTCGAAGTCGCTGAGTCAGGCGATGGCCGTCCTGATGTGCGTGGCGCTCCTGGCGTCGATCCTGGCCATGCACAATGCCGCCAGCCGCTACACCTTTGCTCTGGGCCGGGAGAGGCTGCTGCCGGCCGTGCTCGGTCGTTTCGACTCGCGCCGCTTCTCGCCGGCCAACGCCAGCCTCGCGCAGACCGCCGTCACCACCCTGGTGATCGCGGCGTTCGCGGCTGCGGGACTCGACCCCTACCTCAACCTGGCCACGTCGATGGTGGGCCTGAGCACTCTCGGCATCCTCGTCGTCCAAGCCATCGCCGCAGTGGCGATCGTGGTCTACTTCCACCGGAACCCGGAGCCCGGACTGTGGCGCACCCGCGTCGCCCCGCTGTCGGGGCGGTGGGCCTGCTCACCGTCACCGTACTGTCCGTCGTCAACTACGGCAGCTTCAGCGGCACGAGCGACCCTGTCGTCTACGCGCTCCCCGTCGTGCTCTGTCTGGCGGTCGTCGGCGGCACCGGCTTCGGACTGTGGCTGAGGCGTCGGCGCCCCGAGATCTACGCGAACCTGGCCTGGTCGACCACGGCTTCGGCCGCCCTTGTCCCTGAGTCCGGCCGGGGACGGACGGCGGACGAGCACCGCCTCCCGACAACTGGGTCTCGGCGCGGCTTCCTACCGTGAGGCTCTTCGGACGAGGAAGACCCACGCCCCGTCTCGTGGACGAACTCGCGGACCCCGAGCTTGGCCGGATGCTGTCCCGAGCCGCGGTCGCCGGCCGTGCCCCGGAGCAGGACTTCGTCCTCGCCGCGGTCGAACGTCTTCTCCACGAGACAGGGCGGGACTGGGACCGGTGCACACACCGCATGCGTGTGCTGGCACACAGCGGGATCCACGGCATTGCCCACGGCTGGTACAGCCGCCGCCCGGACGACCCGTACGCCCTCATGCTCTATGCGCTGAGCTGCCTGGCGGGCGGCACGGCCGAACACTACATAGAACTGGCCGATGTGGAGTCGCTGTGCCGCCACAGTGCGCGGCTCCTGCCCGACCACCCGAGCCCACAAGTCGCGCTGCTCGCCACGCTGCGCAGGCTGCACCGCCCGGCCCACGAAGTGTTCGAAGTATGGAGGGAAGCCACCGCGCGTGACCCCTGGCACCGCGAGGCACACCGGCAGATGCTGCGCTATCTGTCCCCGGACGAATGCGGTTCGGCCGCCAGAGCCCTGGACTTCGCGACGAGGTACGTGCCACGATGCCGCCCGGCGTGGCATCCGCCGGACTCCACTTGGCCGCACTGACGGACAGCTACCACGGCCTGCTGACCCGGCAGACAGAGGGCACACCCGGCATCGAGCAGTACTGGACGGCTCGCGTCGCGCAGCAAGCGCTTGACGAAGCAGCCACACAGTGGATCCGACCGGGATTCCTTGCGCACGCCGCCGCCCCGGCAGACCTCAACCTGCTCGCATACGCCCTGGTGCAGGCGAGACGCTTCGACGAGGCCACTGCAGCCTTCCTCACCTCGGTCCTACCGTCACCGAGTGGCCATGGCGCATCCAGGGAGACGCGGTACGGCAATTCACGTACTGGCAGGAACGGCTGCTGGCGTGACCATCGCCCCGACAGGATCCACACTCGAGGGCAACGGCTACAGATCACCAGCGGGGGTTCGCACGCCCGAGCACCACCCCGACATCAGCCCGGCAGCAGGTATTCAACAGCACGACGCCATCCGGACGCCTCGGGACGCCGCTCCCCACACGACCAGAACATCTTGCCACCAGCCGGGCTGCGTATCTGGTGCCGCCTGCTGTGCCGGCCTTCATGCTGCCTGAGTGTCGGAAGATCCAGGTCGATTTCAGCCTGCCCTCCTCGACCTGGTGTCTGGCCAGCCAGCCGTAGACCGCCCGGTCGTCGATGGATCGGTCGATGGCATCAGCCACGGACTCTGCGCATCCTGTTCCAGCGGCTACGACGATCGGTGCGGCCAACACGGCTGGTCGGTGCGCGGCTCCATTCCTGTGGTACTGACTTCGGCGTATTGAGGTAACGACTATGGGTCGAGGCGAGCCCGGTTCCGGCGATGAAGCCGTCGAGGATCGAGGAGCGGTACTGCAGTCGCTTGAGGCGGTTACGGACGACTGCCTCGAGCTCGTCAAGGGCGACCGAGGCGAGATTGGCGAGGCTGCGCTTGACGTGCGCCCAGAGCCACTCGACGGGGTTCAGGTCGGGCGCATAGGCAGGCAGGATGTAAACGGTCAGCCAGTCGCGGGCGGCCACCAACTCGCGCAGCGTGGGAGACATGGGTGTTCAACCGGTCCCACGCGAGCACGATCGGTGCCTTGACCAGGTGGTGGAGGCCGTCGATCAGGCGATGTAGTCGCGCTCGGACAAACTGCGGCGCTCGCCCTTGCGGCCGGTGTGCCGCCGGATGCGGTGGCACATCCGGGTCCTGGAACCCGGCCGCATCGCGATCAGCCCGGCGACGGAGATCCTGCCCGAGCGGCGACCGGAGACCGTCACGACCGGGGTGGTACCGCGCCGTCCCCAGGTGCGTCCTTTGGGCGGTCTGCGCGTGAAGCCGGCCTCGTCCTCGAAGCAGATGAAGCCGCCGCAGTCCGCCCGGGCTCTTTTACCTCCGCCCAGGTCGCCTCCCTCCACGCTGTGACGGCCTGCTCATCACGCTCGGCCACCCGCCGGGCCGGGACCTGCGGGGTGAAACCGAGCCGGCGCATCAGCCTCGTGGCCCCGGAGACGCTGTAGGAGACGTGGAACTTCCGGCCGATCAGCGTGGCCACCCGCGCCCGGTCCACACCTGGTCCTGGTCCCAGCCGTGCGCGGCAGGACCCTGGTCCAGATACTCGGCGAGTTTCTCCTGGCAGCGAGGCGACAGCTTGCACCGCTGCCCGCCCGGCCCGCGCGAGGCCAGCGCCCCCGACCCGTCCTCCTGCCACGCCTGCTGCCATTGCCACGCCGACTTCCGGCTCACCCGCAGCCTGCGGGCGACCTCCGGCGGCCGGATTCCCTCGGCGAACAGCTCGGCGGCCTCCAGCCGCACCATCTCGCGGCGCCGACGTGCCTTCGCCGTCAGCCCGCCACCATCCGGATACCGCATGATGAACGGTCTACTGCCTCCACTGGCCACCCGTCAGCCGAACGGCAAACCCGTTACCTCAACACGCCGAAGTCAGTAACCGACTTGGCGGATCGTACGGGAGGCGCCCGATCCTGCTCGGTGTCATCCAGACGGTCCACTGGTGCCAGCACGGAGAGGCGCACGTGCAGAGCCGGCGCGGTACGCAGTGCCATGGCCTGTAGGGCCAGGGTTATGTGCCGAACCTCCTCGGCCATCAGCTCCAGTTGGGCTCCGACACCTTGGCGTTGCTCGGTTCGATTGTGAAGGCGGACGGGATGTCCACGGAGGGCAGAGTGGTTCATCGCTTCTCCTCGGGTGATCCGCCTTTCGTGTGTTTCCGGTCTATGCGGGAGTCCGCCCCGACTCGGCGGAGCTCTTGTACAGCGGGAACCAGGGCCGTCCTCATCGTCCTTGGCCAGAAGGAAGTTTCATGCTTCCGACCGTGATCCGGTCCGGCCCCGAGCTGTCTGGTATTGAAGATTCGTTCGCTGTCTCAGCTCCGCAGTCCCGGCCCAGCCAGGTCTCTCGGCGAGGAGCCCGACCGAGCCGGCCACTGCGACCGTCCCGAGAGCTCGAGCAAACGTCCGAGCCCTTTCAAGGGCAGACATGGTCCTACCCCGACCGCATGCCGCCACCCGTGACGCGGCCCTTCCAGCTGGCCGCGATGCACGGGGACGCCAGTCGCAGCATCATTGCCGCGCGCCAGGACGCCCGCGGTCTGCCTCTGGCAAGTGTCGGTAGGGGGCGACCGCCTCCGCGGCCTGTCGGGCTGCCAGGACGGCGGCGGGAGAGACGTGGAGGGTATCGGCGATACGTACCTCGTCCCAGCCCCAGGCCAACAGCCTGATGACCACGGCTGGTCGGCTTGCGGCCGGTATATGAATCTTTCGCCCTGCGAGCAAGGCCGCGGCCTCCGTCCCGCCCAGAGTGTTCAGCTGGTGTGCCTGGTTGAGCATCCGGCTGCGTTCAGCGGTTGTGAGCCCGCCCCAGATGCCAACGGGCTCCTGGTTGCGGATGGCGTCCGTGAGACAGGGTTCGCGGACCGGACAGGCCCGGCAGATCCTCTTCGCGGCCTCCTCGCTCTGGGACTTGTGTTCCTGGTCGGAGGAAAAGAACATCTGGGGGTCAGCGGTGCGGCACGCCGCCGAGGGCACCCAATGCTGCCGCGGCAGTGGATGCCCGGTCCGGCTACTCGGTGTGCCGACTGCCGGGGAGATCGTGTACTGGTGGGAGGGGATGGCATGTCGGCCTTCTGATGAGATTTGGGGAGAGGGGTTGGGGGCGATGGTCGGGATGGCTCACCGTGTCAGCAGTCCCGGTGCGTCCGTGTGATGTGGCCACCACGCCCGCTTTCCATCTGGGGAGCCCTACTCGGGAACACGTATTGCGCCCGCCCGGGGTTCACCACCTCGGCCGCAGGGGGACAGGCTTTATGGGAGGTCCGAACTGGCCGCCCGCGGGTGCGGCGCAGCGGGCCGAGGCCTTCTCCGCCGGCCGGCTGTACGCGGCCTGGGGGAGGATCTGCCACAGTCTGCCGCCCTCGTGGTCGGCGATTACAGCCGGACGCTCTGCTCCGGCGCGAGGGCTATGCCGCACGCTGTCGCGGGCCTCGGCGTGCTCCGCGTGATCACCTTCCACCCGCTTCCGTCCCCGGGGAGGTGCCAGGAGCGTTGAGCCACTGCTGCGGAGACGCTCACCCCGCCCGCGGGCGCGGGCCCGGCCTGCGCCCGGTCGGAGGGTGAGGACTCTCGAGCGGTACGACGTGCGTGGGTTCACGGCCGCACGGTGCGCGGGACGCCGGCCGCGGACCACCTGTGCCGGTCGCCGGTCATGAGTACGGTGATCAGTTCGGCGAAGCCGATGGCGAGCAGGACGTCGCCGAAACTGAACATCACCCGGCCGCCGAACAGCGGGAAGACGTCGCCCAGCCACGGGAGCAGGGTGTGGGGGTCATGACCGCGTGTTTGGCGTCCAGCGCCCCGCCGCTGGCGGCGGCTTGGGCCCACTGCGGGGCAGTAGGACGGGCATGAGCCCGTTGGAGGTGATCACGGCGGCGTTGCACGCCGCCCCCGCCGCCCCCAGCACGAGCGGCACACGCGCCCGCCGCGGACCCGCACCGATGTTGCGTACCGCCCACACCGCGATCACCTCGTAGGAGACCACCAGCAGTGGGATCCCCTGTGCCAGTGCCAGTCGCGGGCCGCGGGCATCCACCCGTTGAGCGTGTTCACCGCGCCGGCGGCGCCGAGCAGCCACAGGTGTGCGAGGTCCGTCTCCCCGATGTGGCTGAGCCGCCCGCCAGCCAGATAGCCGAGCAGCACCCCCGCCGCCACCGCCACGAGAACAGTCATCACATCTCCCTCGCGCAAGGCTGGGCCCCTGCAGCTGTCACCCCGCCCATCGCCATTGCGCCGCGCAGCATCCCGATCACCGGTTCAGCAGCCTGTAAGCGGCGGGCCCGCCCGTCTGCCAGCACCGCACTCTGCATGGCCGTGGGCGTGCGGGGCCCGTGAATGGTACAGCCGGATGTGCCGGGCCCAGAACAATCACCTGGGGAAACGCCCGTTTCGGGTGGATACCTGATGGGCCTGGCGGTTCAAATTCGGGTTCTGGGTCTGCGCGGTGGTCGGGCATGCTTGCTAGGGTCACGCTTCCAAAGGGGCTTCCCCGGTTTTCCGGGGAATTCCTGGCGTGCTCTACGCGCGCTCCGAAGCACAAATAAAGAAAGCGAGGAAAACATGACCGACACCACTGTCACCAGTGTGCGGGAACGTAAGAAGCCGCGGCGGCTTCGCGCCGCTCTCATCGTCGCCGGACTCGCCACCGTGGTCGGCGCGGGGGCTGCCGACTGGGGCTGGACCGGCCCGGCGCCCGCCTGGCAGCCGCCGGTTCAGCAGATCCAGACCGTGCAGACGGTTCCCGGTAACTGGGTCTGCTACTCGTCTGGGTGCTACGACCCCGCGTACGACTACGGCAAGTAGATGCATCACGGACACTCCTGAGGGTCCGTGCAGTGCGCGGTTGTCTGTGCGGCGACACCCGGCGCGGGGGTATTGCACGCCCGCGCCGGGTGTCGGTCGGCTCCTGGCGGGTCGTTGCTGTGCTGCTGACCCAGTGGTTGGGAGGCCTGGCAGAGCGTGGGGTGGCCCGATTGATCGATGACGAGAGTCAGGGAGTGGCGGCGAGCATGACGGTCGCGCGAACGCGTGAAGTGCCTTCCGGGAGTAGCGGGCGGGGCTTTATGTGTTCGGTGCGGCGACGAACCGTCGGCTGGTTGATTGTTCTGGTTGCTGCTGTTCTCGGTGCGGTTATCGGTCCTGCGGTGCTGATTCTCGTCCTCGGTCTTACGCACACCCGATTCTTGCCACTCGTTGCCGGGACCCTGGCGTTGGTGGGCTGGGCAGGCGCGTTGTCGCGGCTGGCGGCGCGGCTGCTCGTCCGCGACCGCCGGCCTTCTGGTCGCGTCGCGGTGGTCACCACCAGTTTGACGCTGGCGCGACAGGCGTGGTCGTCGGCGCGCTCCTGTTCGCGCCGGGCTACTCCTACCGTCAGTTGCCTCACACAGCCGCCACGGAGTTCTGGGACCTTCCACCGGCTCTCGCATCGCCTACATGCACACCGCCCCTCAAGCCGCCTCTTCGCAGCCCCCGGTCATCATCGTGCACGGGGGCCAGCCGCTCCGGACGTGCGACAGGAACCCCTGGCGCACGCCTTGGCGGACGCGGGGTTCGATGTCTACATCTACCAGCAGGTCGGCTCAGGACTATCCAGTCGACTCGCGGACGTGCGTGCGTACACCATTGCACGAGACGTCGCCGACCTGGACGCCATCCGCGCCGAACTCGGAGCGGGCAAGGTCATTCTCGTCGGCAACTCGTTCGGCGGAAAGCTGACCGCCAACTACATGGCCGCACACCCGGACCGAGTGGCCAAGGCCGTCATATCCTCCCCGATCGCGATCTGGTCGCCTGCCTTCAAAGGCCCGGCAAATTTGACCACCGGCGGGGAGACTGACGCGAAGAAAGCCGTGAAAGACTCACCTCAACTCAGGCTAGTACTGGATCTGCTGAAATATGCCGGCCCGCAGGCCGTGAGTGCCCTGGTACCCGAACGGACGCTGGACAGGATAGCCCAGGAATTCGTCGGCGACCTCGACATGCGGGCAGGCTGCCAGAACGGACACGCCCCCGAGTATGAGAAGAACTCGGGAGGTGTCGGCTTCTGGGCCAATATCGCCACGACTGTAGACAGTCAGCGCGTCTCCGATCCCCGTCCCGCGCTGCGGAAAGTCACCGCCCCGTGCTGGTCCTACGCGCCCAGTGCGACTACGTCAGCTGGAACGTCACCCGCGAGTACCGGGACCTGCTACCCAACGCGGTTCTGCTCCCGATCCCGGACGCCGGCCATCGGATCCACATCAACCAGCCGCAGGAGTACCAGCAGGCAGTCCGAGCCTTCCTGCTCGACGAGCCGCTGCCCGGCACGCCCTACACGGGCCAGCAAGCGCCGTGGTAGAGCACAGAGCCGGGTCGTAGTTTGATCTGCTTGCCAGACCGACAGCTTGACGGCTACGTATGTCGAAGACGAGACGCGCCCACCGTCAATGCCCGGCACTGTGCCGCGCCGCCAACCCGCGCCCGGCCAGGTCCCACTGGTGCCAGGCTGTCCACGGGAGGCTCCAGGGGCGCCGCGGCCGGCGCCCCCGACCACAGCAGTGGAAGACCAGCAGCGCGCGCTTGCCCCCAACGCCCGGCACCACGCGAGCGCGATTCTCCAGGCGGTGAAACTGAGGGCGTTCAACCCGCGGGCGGTCGAGTGGCAGCGGATGCACGGTCTGGCGACCAGATGCCACATCGAGCACGGTCACCTCGACCCGACCGACAAGGCGAAGCACGCGGAGCTGCTCTCCTGGCTCGCCCGGCAGCGTCACCTGAGCGGCCAGGGCCTGCTGGATGCGGCCCGGGTCAGCGAGCTGGGCGCGCTCGGCATAATCTGGTCGAAGAACGCCAACGCCTGGGAACGCGGCTACGCCTACGCGCGGGCGTTCCACCAGCGGCACGGCCACCTGGCGATCCCGGCGACGGCGAAGCTGGACGACTACGCGGTGGGTGCGTGGATGCGCCGCCAGCGCAAGGCCGGCAGCCTGACCAAGGGCCAGACGGCGGAGCTCGACGCCTTGGACGAGCTGTGGCCCCTGGAACCGCTCCTACCACCGCCTGCTCGACTACCTCGCCGTCGGCGGCACTCTGGACGGCGCGGCGAACCGCAAAGGCCTCGGCGACGCCCGACGTTCCGCCATGGGGCCTGGCTGCGCATCACGGTGCGCAGGTGTTTGAGGCGTGGGACGTCGCTGGGAGAGATGGGCCGTGGCAGCGGCTCGCCCGGGTGGCTTCGTTCACTTCTCAGTTTTGACAGCAGCACGGGGTGTCGGGCACGAGCATTCGCTCTGTTGTCGGCGTGACAGGCAGTGATCCCCCGCTACAGCCCGGTGGTATGCGGTACGCGGGCCTGACCAAACCCGCGCTGGAAACCACAGCACTTGAGCCCCTGGGCCCTGTGCCTTTGATCTTCAAGGCAACTATCTTCCACTGGTCATGTGGGCTTGGTGGTGGCCGCAGTTGCGCAGATCGAACGTGACGCGTCAGCGATGTGAGCGAGCGCTGGGCTGGTGGCCGCCTATCTGCAGTGGCACCTGGAGCGGGGCATCCGCTCGATGAGATACGTGGAGAAATGAGCATGGCAGCACGACGGCTCTTCGGCAGCAAGCAGCGGGTGTACGAGACCCCGGCGCCGCACCCGAGCGGTGCCCGGCCGCCGAAGATCCCGGGCGAGCTGGTGCCGAACCACGTGGCCTGCGTGATGGACGGCAACGGCCGCTGGGCCAAGGAGCGCGGCCTGCCCCGCACCGAGGGCCACAAGGTCGGCGAGGCCGTCGTCCTCGACGTGGCCCGCGGCTGCCTGGAGATCGGCGTCAAGAACCTCTCGCTGTACGCCTTCTCCACCGAGAACTGGAAGCGCTCCCCGGACGAGGTGAAGTTCCTGATGAACTTCAACCGCGACGTGATCCGCCGCCGCCGCGACGACATGGACGCCATGGGCATCCGCATCCGCTGGGCCGGCCGCACGCCCAAGATGTCGAAGAGCGTCGTCCGGGAACTCCAGGTCGCCGAGGAGCAGACCAAGGACAACACCGCCATGACGCTGTACATCTGCGTCAACTACGGCGGCCGCGCCGAGATCGCCGACGCCGCCAAGGCCATCGCCCGCGACGTCGCCGCCGGGAACCTCGACCCCAAGAATGTCACCGAGAAGACCTTCGCCAAGTACCTGTACTACCCCGACATGCCGGACGTCGACCTGTTCCTGCGTCCCAGCGGCGAGCAGCGCACCTCCAACTTCCTGCCTTGGCAGTCCGCCTGCGCCGAGTTCGTGTTCCAGGACGTGCTCTGGCCGGACTTCGACCGCCGCGACCTGTGGCGCGCCTGCGAGCACTATGCCCGGCGCGACCGCGCTTTCTTCCGGGATGCATTCGAGCTGCGAAGTTCTGCGACCGTCCTGACGGCGAAGTCACCTTGCGGGGGCGAATCGGAGTGTGCGGAGGGCTGAAGGGCCGCGCCGGTTCGGTCCTCTGAGGGGGAGGACTGCTGTGCTGGCATCCCAGTACTTTCGGCATTGCGGGGAGGGTGTGCGGTGCCAACCGGGAAACTGCTGACCGTTCGGTCGGCGGCCGACGTCTTCCTGGACTCGTTTGCCAGCCCGAGCACCGCGCGGAGCTACGGCATCGCTGTGGGCAGGGTTGCTGAGAGGCTCGGCGAGGCCCGGCCATTGGCATCGGTTCTGGACGACGAGATCGGCGAGGCTCTGGAGCTGCTCTGGGGCGCAGCGGCGGTGAACACCTGGAACGCGCGGCGGGCAGCGGTGCTTTCCTGGCTTTCCTGGTGCGGAGATCGCGGCTTCGATGGACCTGCGGTGCCGGCCTGGGCGAAGCGGCGCACCGTTCCGGACTCCAACACCCCTGCCCGCTCGCGGATCGCGATCGACCGTCTCATCGGCAGACGGGAGATCCATCTGCGGGAGAGGACCCTGTGGTGGATGCTCTACGAGACCGCCGCCCGGGCCGAGGAGATTTTGTCCGTGAACATCGAGGACCTGGACCTGCCCGGTCGTTGCGGCTCGGTGAGGGTGAACAGCGCCCGCCAGGACTTCGTGCTGGAGACCGTGCACTGGGGCGCTGGCACGGCGAGCCTGCTGTCCCGGCTGCTGATGGGACGCACGCGCGGGCCGGTGTTCGTCACCCACCGGCGAGCCGGCCCGGGCAAACTAGTGAACCCCCGAGACATCTGTCCGGACACCGAACTCACCCGGCTCTCATACGGCAGGGCCCGGGCCTTGCTGGACGAGCATACGTCGGTGAGCGGGCCGGGAACCGGCTGGGACCTGCACGAGTGGCGGCACTCCTCCCTGAGTCACCTTGGCGAGGCAGGGGCGAGCCTGTCGGCGCTGAAGGCGAAGTCCCGGCACAGGAGCATCCAGAACGTCCGCCGCTATTTCAAATCCGCCCCCGAGGCGATCAGCGGGGCTGCCGGCCCGCTCGCGTCTGGTGACGGCCACTGATGAGTTGCCCGCGGTCACCGACCGGTGCGGTGGTCACCCGGCGGGCTGGCCGCCAGCCAGCTGCGTTCCTCGGCGTAGCCTTCAGCGTCTTCAGGGCGAGGGAGCCAAGATCTGGCGCCTCCACCCGCCGCTCGTCATCGACCCGCTGGACCGCCGTCGGTTTCACCCCGGAGCAGCTGGACCAGGTCCACGACCAGGTCCGCACCGTGGTCCTGCGCGCCGGCCAGGTGCTGTTCATCCCCCGCGGCTGGGTCCACTTCGGCCACACCACCGCCGGACACTCCCTGCACATCACCCTCGGCGTGCAACTCTTCACCCAGCACTGGCTGCTCCGGCAGCTCATCGACCAGGCCGCCGAGGACCCGGAGCTGCGCGCCGCACTGCCACCCGAGCTCAGCTCGTACGCCGTGGAGGACCTCGTGGCCCGCGGCCGGTCGGCGCTGCTGCGGTACCTCGGCGGCCTCGACCTGTCTGAGGCCGGTCGGCCGGTATACATGGCGCAACAGCGCGCCGTGGTGGGCGTCGGCCGCTAACCTCACGTGTGGAGGTCTCGCCTGCGAGAGGATGCCTGCACGTGCTCTTCCCCGACGAGGAACGGCTGGACTGGTATACCAGCCGCGTCGGCCTGAGGCCGCCAGTAGGCACCCGGGACGCACTCGTGATCGGCGACGAGGACAGTGTCAGGGGACACCCGCTGTTCGGACCTGGCAGCCGGTGGCAGTCGCCGACAACTACGCCGCCGCCTACGAGATGATCACGCAGCCCGGCCGCCCCCCACTCTTCCCACAGCCCCACACCCCGGTGCCGCTGCTCCGGGCCGGCACCGGCCGACACCGCAGGAAGTAGGAAGATCCCGCACGCGGTGGCGTGCGGGGATCTTCGGCTCAGCAGGCCTGCGGGCTCCAGGCCCAGCGGCCGCCCGAGGCGGTGCTCCCAGTCCTGTGTGAGGAGGTCGTCCACCGGCAGGCGGTGGACGAGGCTGGCCATGGAGATCCTCCACCGCTTTGTGTCGTCGAGCTCGAACGGGGCGTCCGCCCGGTTCTGACGCTCGGTCTGCTGCGATGCCGTGAGCTGGAGTTTCGAAGCCGCGCCCTACTCCGTGGTTCGCTCCACGACGTAAGTTCCCTTCGCCGGTAGGGTGACGACGAGGCCTCGCTCGCGTAGCTCTCGCACCGCTCGTCGCGCCGTCAGGTAGGCCACCCCGTATTGAGCCGCGAGATCCCGTTCCGCGGGGAGCATCGCCCCCGGCGCCAGCCGACCTGACACGATCTGCTGCGCGATGTCGTCGGCCACCTGCGCGTACACGTAAGCGGGGCGTGTCGGGTCGACGACGTGGCTGCGGTCTTCGTCCATCCTTTGAGCGTGATGCGGTGTGCTGCATCACGCTCCACTGGAGAGCTGTGCATTGCCATACACTGCTATATATAGCAGTGTATGGCGTATGGTTTCGGCGGCCGCCGCGCGGCCGAGGGGCGCAGGGCGTAGATGACTGGGAAGGGGGCGACGTGAACGGAACGGAAGCACCCACGAGAGGAGCCGCCGCCATTCGCCGTTGTTGGGCATGTGGTGATGGGCTGGACGTGCTTCTCACCGATGGCGCAGCCGAGCAGAACGGATTCGGATCGGTGACCGAGGCCCTACTCTCGTGCGCCGGGACGGCTGTTGACCGGGAGGTTTGGGTGCCGTGCCACCCTCGGTCAGCGGGCGTTGCCCGTGTGGAGCTTGATCACTTTCTCGCTGGCGTCGAGGGCGGTGAGCAGTACCTGGAGGATGGTGGATTGGTGCTGTCCGAGTTGGTCGCCAACGCTGTCCGGCACGCTGGCATGGCACCGGACGCGCACATCCTCATTCGGCTCGCGCTGGTCTCGGGAATGCTGCGGATCGAGGTGCACGATGGCTGCGATCGGCTGCCGGCCATGCGTGCCGCAGATGGTCGGGGCGAGGGCGGTCGCGGGCTGTGGCTGGTCGAGCAACTGTCGGCCGGATGGGGATGCGAGCCCCGTATGGGCGGAGCCGGCAAGTCGGTCTGGTGTCTCGTGGCGCCGGTTGGCCAGGGCGATGACGCGGCACTCAGCGACCGGACGGGGGAGGGCAGCGGTGTGATCACCGGCGGGGGCCTGATGGGCGTGAGTGCCTGGGATGGGCCCGTGGCGGCCGAGATCGAGAACGTGACTTCTCCGGCGATGTTCGACCAGCTGCCCGACGCCGTGTCAGCGCTCTGGGAGGCTGTGCGCAGACTGCCGATGGGGAGCACGCAGTTCGAGGCGTACAGGTACTTCTTCACCCGTGCCGATGCGGTCGAGCGTGTCAGTGAGTTCATCCGGCGCGACGGCGAACTGAGTCTCTCGCTCAAGATGGACGGGCGATTGCACCGAGTGCGGATATGGCCACGTCTGCCCGGCGGTGTCCGTGAGACCGCCATGCTTCGTGCGTAGGTCATTCGGTGTGGGGAGGCGGCTGGTCGAGACCGGCCGCCTCCCGCGTTTCCTCCGGCCGGGTCTGCCGCAGCCCGTCGTGTGTACTACCTGTCGGATACCCAGGTCCTGCGGTCACTGTGATCCGCCCCTGTGAGGGGCCCTGGTCCGACTTGGTCGGATGAGAGCCGGGGATCACCTGTAGGGAAGGAGGACGGAGGTGTCCAGGGTGAACCCGAAGGGTTGCGGGATGTGGATGGTCTCGCCGAAGTCGGCGTCTTCCCTGGCACGGTAGCGGCCGTTCTCGGCTTCGCTGAACAGGGTGACGGTCTTCTGGGAAGGGTCGACGATCAGGTACAGAGGGATCCCCATCAGAGGGTAGTCCCGCAGCTTGCCCACCCAGTCGTTCTCAGGGCTGGAGCGGGAGACGACCTCCACTGCGATCAGTGCGGAGTCAGCCGGGAGCTCGTTGTTGTCGCCCTCTGATACGTCCTCGGGAAGGACGGCCAGGTCAGGGGTACGGGACTTGCGGACCTGTGGGGATGCCAGGCCGCTGTTCTGGCTTGCGAAGCATCCCGAAGGGATGTAATTGACGAACTGTCGCGCCACATGGTCGAGGTTGCGTTGGTGAATGGCGGACGGGGCAGCCTGCATGATGATGACTTCGCCGGAGAACTCGACCTTGACGTTCTCGGGGGCGATCCGGCGGACTTCCTCGATCAGTGCGAGGTGGTTCGGGTCCATGGTGCTCTCCAGGGTAGGCGCCCACAGTGCAGAAGACCGACAGCAGACAGAGGCGGAGCGCTTGGTGGGGGTTCGGATGACTGTCGTGCCCAGCGGAGCCCGTGGCCGCTAGGGCATCGGCTGTTTCGGTGCCTACGACAGGGGCCCGTCGTCTGGATGATTGCGGCCGGTGAACGTTGCAGACCACCGGCACTGCGGTCGATGCCGGGGGCATCCCGACACAGGTGGGGTGCCCGGTGGACGCTTTGGCAAGTAGCTGTTGCGGGCCGGCGGTCACTTCGCGTTCGGGTAGCGTCTGAAGTCGGCGGTGTCGACGGTCCAGTCCAGGACGGGAACCGGATCGCCGAAGGTGTGGTCGTAGCGGCGGTGGTACTGCGGTCCGTCGGGGGAGGGGCCAGGCTCGGTGTGGACCTGGATCCGCCCGTCGTTCGGGTCCACCAGGAGGTAGGCGGGGATTCCCATCGCGGGGTAATCGCGCATCTTGTCGACGTAGTCGCTCGTCCGGTGCGACGGAGACACGATCTCCGCGACGAGCC
Organism: Streptomyces sp. TLI_235; assembly: GCA_002300355.1. Classification (NCBI taxonomy): domain Bacteria; kingdom Bacillati; phylum Actinomycetota; class Actinomycetes; order Kitasatosporales; family Streptomycetaceae; genus Streptomyces; species Streptomyces sp. TLI_235. Next base: position 76,544 of record NSGV01000006.1, on the reverse strand, counting down.
GGACGTCGGCGGGGTGCAGGGGATCCATGGTGTCTTCCTCGAAGGCTTCGAAGTCCACGACGAGGACGTCGGGGCGGCGTAGCCGTCCTAGGACCGGGTCCTCGACGTCGCCGGACGTGAGGGCGGCGAGCGTTGGGGGGATCTGCTGCTCGAGCTGGTGGCGGATCTTGAACGCAAGGAGATCGTGCGCCCTGGATGGGGACATCATCATCACGATCTGATCCGCGCCGATTTCCAGGCTCTTGGCCTCGTTGGGCATGACCTTGGCCAGCTCGTCGGCGATGGCGCGCATCCGCTTGTAGTCCATGCATGTCAGCCTATCGGCGGTCCGACCGGGTGAAGGGCTGGGAACTGGCGCGGGCACGACCTCGTGCTCTGCGTGTGAGGTCTGCTCCTGGTGGTTGCGGCGGGTGACTGGCCGGCGGCGGGACCGGTTCCGACGGCGGGACGACGTGAAGATCAACGACCTGCTCCGCTGGCAGGCCCGCGAGAAGACCGGGCAGTCGGAGGCTCCGAGCCTGGTCGTGATCGACACCCAGAGCGTTCACACCGCGGTGAACGTGCCCGCTGCCACGACCGGGAAGGTACCTGGCCGTAAGCGCGGGCTGGCGGTCGATGTCCTCGGCCTGGTCATCGCCGTGACCGTGCTGGCCACCAGCGCCCACGACAACGCATTCGGCATCGCACTGCTCGGCCAGGTCAGCGGGCGGGAGTCGCCGCCGTGGGCGCTTCACGGGCAAGGCCGCGAAGTTTTGCGGGCTGGTTATCCGGCATCGGCGGCCTGCAGGGCGAGTGTCCCGGGCCCTTCTCCGACTCGCCCCCGGATCTGCGCCAGTTCGGTCGGGACGCGAGAGTGCCCGGCGGCGGGCCGCCACGCGAGTTCTTCGGCGCCTTCCCGGTCCCCGGCCAGCTTCCGCAGGCCTGCCCGAGCGGCCAGGGCCCCCGGCGCGGCCTGCATCGGCGAGTCCCGGGCCTACTACCAGGACGAGCTGTCGGTTGCCCCGGAGTGGAAGGCCGGTGGCTGTCGGCGGCGGCTGAACCGTGACCCAGTTTGGGCGGTTGAGTTCTGACCCTCGCGTCGTCGGTGCTCGTGCTCAGTCGTTGTCGGTGGTGGGGACGCGACCGAGTTCGCGGCCCCGCATGCGGTAGGACTCGCCCTTGAGGGACACCAACGGAACGCAAAGCTGTATCTGACGGTCACCCTGGACTCCGGCGGGCCGGTGGAAGGTCTGTATCTGCACCCTGACCACCGCCGACGCCTGCGTCGGCCCATTGTGGAGGGAGTCCCCGATGTGCAGTGATCGTCACCGCCCTGTCCAGCGGGCTATGCCGTCGAAGAGCCCTGCGAGGGGGCGTTTCCCCTCAACTGCGGGGCGTGCGCCGTCGGCCGATGGGGCGCATTGGGAGCATGCGGCGGGAAACTGTCGACACGCGGGGACGGCCGTCCTACCGTCCGCGGTAGGAGGCTGGTGCGATGAGCGAGTTGACGAGGCTGAAGGTCCTGGAAGCGTCGGGGCTGATGCACCCGCAGGCGCACACGGTCAGCGCGCCGCTGTTCCGCAGTGGCGGGTTCTTCCTCGCCCAGGACAAGGTCCAGGTCAAGTACGAGATGCTGCGCGCGCATGCGGTCGAGGACTGGAGCGCGAGTGCTGCCGCGGCGGCCCACGGCTACTCGCGGTCCGGGTTCTACCTGGTCAAGACGGCGTTCGAGGAGACGGGCATGACCGGTCTGATGGACGGGAGGCCCGGACGGCGCGGCCCGCTGAAGGTCACCGAGGACATCGCCGAGTTCCTGCGCGCCGCGGCGCCGGAGGCCTCCGGCGCGGTGCTGGCCGGCGAGGTGGAACGGCGGTTCGGGGTGCTGCTGCACCGCCGCACAGTGGAACGGATCCGGCGGCGATGAGCCCCTCCTGGCCCGCGCAGTGCGGTTGGTTCCTCCTGCCCGGCGAGCCTGCGCAGGCCGAGTACGAGCTGCTGCGGGCGCACGTGATCGAGCACGGGCGGCCGCCGTCCTCGCTGGCTGCAACCCGCTTCGCACGCCGCGGGCTGGCCGGCCTGATTGTCTGGCCTCACGGAGAGTGTGCGTTGCAGGCCGAGCTGGTGGGCGCCCGGCGGCCCGCGTGGAGTCCGCACCACGATCCGCGCCTGGATACTCTCGCCGCGGTCGTCGCGGTGCTGCTGGAGGCGGCCGGTCGACTCGATGCCGGCCGGAGCGACGGGTCGGGGCGGTGGGCGCGGTGAGGGCGGCGCTCTACGCGCGGGTGTCCACCGAGGGCCAGCAGGCCCGCGGCACAATCGGCTCCCAACTGGCCGTGCTGCGAGAGCGGGTCGCGGCTGAGGGCGACGACCTGGTCGCGGAGTTCACCGACGACGGCTGCTCGGGCGCCCGACTGGACCGACCCGGTCTGGATGCACTACGGGACGCCGCCGAGGCGGGCCTGTTCGCCCGGGTGTGGTGCCTGTCCCCGGACCGGCTGGCCCGCGTCTACGCCTACCAGGTCGTCGTCCTGGACGAACTGGCCCGCCTGCGGGTGAAGGTGTGCTTCACCGATGCGCCGCCGATCACAGACGATCCGCAGGCCACCTTGTTGACCCAGATCCAGGGAGTGATCGCCGAGTACGAGCGGGCGAAGATCGCCGAGCGGTACCGGCGCGGCAAGCTCTTCCGCTCCCGGGCCGGTGAGGTGTTGTCCTGGCGGGCGCCCTACGGCTACCGGCGGATCCCGCGCGACCACGAGCTGCCCGCGCACCTGGAGGTCTTCGAGCCGGAGGCGGCGGTGGTGCGACGGATCTTCCGCGACTACACCGAGCGGGGCCTGTCGATGCGGCAGATCGCCCGCGGCCTGGCCGCGGACCAGGTCCCCACCCCCAGGAGCGGCAACGGCACCTGGGGCACATCCACCCTGGGCCGCCTCCTGCACAACGAGGCCTACATCGGCCGGGTCTACTTCAACCGCACCGAGGCGGTCCCCAACCCCAAGCCAGGACACCGCCACCGGCAGATCCCCCGGCCCCGCGAGGAGTGGATCGCCATCGCGGTGCCCGCCATCGTCTCCGAGGAGACCTTCGCCGCTGTCAGCCGGGTCACCTACGACAACAGCCAGTGGAGCCCCCGCCGCACCGAGCCCGGCCAGTGGCTGCTGCGCGGCCTGGTGAAGTGCGGCTCCTGCCACGTGGGCACCAACTGCCACAAGATGCGCGGGCGCAACGGCACCTGGCACCGCTACTACCACTGCCGCAACCACGACCCGATCCGCGCCGGCGGCAGCGACCGCCGCTGCCCCGAACGCAACATCCGAGCCGACGCACTGGACGCCTTCGTCTTCAGCGAGGTCCGCCAGGCCCTCCTGCGTCCCGACGTCCTCCTGGCCGGCGAGCAGGCCACCGCGGAGCGGGCCGGCAACGCCGAGCTGCTGGACCGCGAACTGGCAGGTCTCGACCGCAAGCTCACCGCCGCCCAGGCCGAGCGCGGCCGACTGGCCGACCTCTACCAGGCCGCACTGATCGACCTGCCCGAGCTGCAGCGTCGCGCCACCGGCCTCGAACACCGCCGCAGCGACCTGGCCCGGCGCCGGGGGGAACTCACCGCACGCCGCCACGAACTCGCGCAGGCCGGCCAACTGCAACACAGATTGGACGACTTCGCGCAACGTGTACTCGCAGGCCTCGACGCCCTCGACTTCGAGCAGCAGCAGGCCCTACTCCGCCTGGCCGTCGAAGAGATCGAGGTGAGCGGCTGGCAAGTGAAGATCCGCCTACGGATCCCGCTCGACGAACCACCGGCCGAGCCCACGCGACCCGAGACCAGCCCCCTCCGTCCCACACCGTCCAGCGAAGACCGTCTGCGTTCCGTTGGTGGTGTGGACCTCGGCGTGGTGGACGAGCCGGTCGATCATGGCGGCGGCGACGGTCTCGTCGCCGAAGGTCTCTCCCCACCGTCCGAAGGGCTTGTTCGAGGTGACGATCACGCTGGCTCTCTCGTATCTGTTCGAGACGAGCTGGAAGAACAGGTTCGCCGCCTCAGACTCGAACGGGATGTAGCCGACCTCGTCGATCACGATCAGCGGGTAGCGGCCGAGCTTGACCAGCTCCTCCTGGAGCCGGCCGGCCTGGTGGGCTGCGGCGAGGCGGTCGACCCACTGGGCGGCGGTGGCGAACGCGACCCGGTGGCCGGCCTGGCAGGCCCTCACCGCGAGGCCGGTGGCCAGGTGCGTCTTGCCGGTGCCTGGCGGCCCCAGAAAAACGGCGTTCTCCCTGGCCGCTATGAAGTCCAATGTTCCCAGGTGACCGAGCTGTTGGCGCGTCATGCCCCGCAGATGGGCGACATCGAGTTCCTCGATGGTCTTGATCGCGGGGAAGCGGGCGGCGCGGATGCGGCCCTCGCCGCCGTGGCTGTCACGGGCGGAGACCTCGCGCTGCAGGCAGGCGACCAGGTACTCGGTGTGGGTCCAGGACTCGGTGCGGGCGCGCTCCGCCAGGCGCTCGGCGGCGTCCAGCAGCGCGGGAGCCTTCATCGCGCGGGCGAGGAACGCCAGGTCGGCGGCGGTCTGCCGGCCGGTGTGGGACGTCTGTCCGTCCGGCTTCGTCGTGCCGGCCGTAGTGTTCGAAGCAGTGCGGGCCATCAGGTGTCCTCCTTGCCGGCGCCGCCTTCGATGAGGGTGAACATGCGGTCATAGGAGCCCAGTTCGCGCTGTTCGACCTCGATGCCGAGACTGTCCGGGGCCAGGAGCGCGGCGCGGGCGGCATGCGCGCGGGCGGCCTGCTGGTGGATGACCTCGCCGCGCATGACGTTGGCCGCGGCGGCGTGCTCGGGATCGGTCAGGGTCTGGTGTCTGGCCCAGCAACGGCTGTGGCGGGCCACGATGTCGTTGCCGGCGGTGACGGTGATCTCCTCGGTGTCGGCACGGACCATGACGCGGTGGCCGATGGCACGGGGATGGACCGAGTAGTCGTTGGTGTCGACGCGGATGTAGTGGTCGCGGCCGATGCGGGTGTGGAAACGCCACCAGTGCGGCGGTGAGACGGGCGGGACCTGCAGCATCGCGGCGCGGTCGGCCTCCCAGCGGTCCACCGGGCGGGCGCCGATCGAGCGGTGCTGCCGGCGGTTGGCGATCTGCAGCCAGGCCGTCAGCTGGGTGTTGAAGTCGTCGGGGCCCGTGAAGACACGGCCGGGCAGGAAACTCGTCTCCAGGTAGCCGTTGGCCCGCTCGACCAGGCCCTTCGCCTCCGGATCTCGGGGCCGACAGAGGTGGACCTTGACCGCGAGCAGGCCGGCGAACGCGGCGAACTCACTGGTCAGACGACCTTTGCCGACTCCGGCCTCGTTGTCCCAGACCAGTGTCTTCGGGACCGCTCCCCAGCCGTCGGCGAGCAGGCGCCAGTGGCCGTCGATCAGGTCGCCACTCTGCCGGGAGGGCAGCATCCGGGCGGTGATCACCCGCGAATACCCGGACACGATGACCAGCACCGGGGGCCGTCCGCACTGGCCGTAGCCGAGCGGGATGTCCACGGCGGGAAACCACAGGTCGCACTGCGCGAGCCCGCCGGGCTCATAGAGCGTCCGCGAGACGGGGTCCACCGGGAGATAGGCCGGCCGCAGCTCGCGCACGCGTTCCTTGAGGATCGTCATCCCGCGCTCCCACCCGATCCGCTCGGCGATGACGGTCGCGGGCATCGTCGGGGTCTGCTTCAGCAGCTCGCGGATGGCCGGCTCGACCGCGTCCACCGCCGATCCCTTCAGCGGGCGCTGGTAGACCGGCGGCCGGTCGGTGGCCAGGGCCCGCTTCACCGTGTTCTTCGAGATGCCCAGGTGCCGGGCGATCGCCCGGATCGGCAGGTGCTCGGCCCGGTGCAGCCGACGGATCTCAGCCCAGTCCTCCACGGAAATCACCCTCTCCTCCTGACCCTCAATGAAGATCAGGATGATCAGACGATCGCGAGGTGGGTCACCGTTGATCCGCCGTTCAGCGGTCAGTTTTCACCCGTCGCCGAGAGTGGCTGGGGGGTTTGGAGATCCGCGATCCGTGGGCATGCGGTGCGGTGTCTGCGAGTCCGCCATGAACCCGCTGTTGACGATCGGTTCCGGCGCGTAGGACGCAGCGGCCCCATGATCAAGCAGCCCCGTCCCACAGCAGAACTGGCGCGCACCGCCTAGACGACGTCCTCACCGCGCTGGGCGGGAACAGGCCGCGTTCTGCGTACATCCTGCGCTACGTCCTGTACGAGGCCTCCATCACCGGCTCCCTCCACGCCGGAGCGCAGCCGGCCCACGGCCGCGTGCAGAGCCAGGCAGACGCCCTGAGACGAGCAGGCTGTAGGCAGGTCCTGCAGGTCGGTCAGCCGCTTCTTGGCGGCCGCCGCGGCAGACGCCCGTCCGACAGCATGCAGCACCTCGGTGAGCCGTCTGCCCAGCTCCGCCCACTCCGGCTCGTCATCGTCCAGCTTCTGCCAGCAGTGCAGAGCGTTCCGAGCGGCGAGCTGAACGGCCCGGTCACGGGGATCGGTCCAATACAGGCGGTGCTCGGCCGTGGCGATCCACCGCTCGGCGGCCCGCACGGCGACACCGGCCGCGGCAGCCGTGGCTGCCTGCACCTCCAACACGTCTCCCATCGCAGGCGAGCCGCGGCCTGCGGAGCGGAGGACGGCACTCTCCCAGTGAGCCGCGAGCTCAGCCGCCGCATGATGATGACCCGCTCGCAGCGCCTCACCGATGGCCGGGCGCAGGTCGATGGCCGGCTCGACAGTGGCAGGCGCTGGGGGCAGTACGGCCGACAGGGACGTCGGCGGCTGCGACGGGCAGGCCATGGGCGGCTCGACGGGCTGCGGCGGGGACAGCACAACGGTGCCTTCCGGCAGCTGGGCCTGGCTGGCAGCGAGGTGGTGAAGCTCGCGCAGGTTCACTCCGTCCGGACCCGTACTCAGTATCCGAGCGAGTGCTTGGGTGTACGCAGGCACCTGTAACTGGCCGCGCCGAGCCGACGGCGACACCACTCCGCACCGCGCGACCTGCGGGGGCAACTGCAGATCGGCATCACTCATGGGCACCCAGGACGGGTCGGCAAGGACGTCCAGAACCACTGCTGTGGCGCCGGGTGAGCGTCCAGCCAGAGCCTGGAAGACCCACGACCAGGGCAGCGCCGTGTACCGGACGGTGCTGTCGGTGGTGCGGGCCAAAGCGATGTGCACCTGTCGTTGGCGAGGGTCCCTGCTCAGCCGGCCGCATATGTAGATCAGTACCGGGCCCCCGGCGGCGGCCGCCGCGCGGATGCGGGCGAGCACAGCCTGAGGTTCTCCCGGGTGCACCAGCTGTACAACGTCCACCGGTCCGACCCAGCCAGGCAGCAGCGCCCGCGGCGGCACTGCCCCGATGACGCTCGCTCCCAGTTCGGTGTCGAGCAGCCCATGACGGCTTTGGCGTGGTGTGGCCGCCAGCAGCAGTACCTGCCCCCTGGCGTCGCTCTGACTGATCATCATGGGGAGGCCACAGCTCCGGGCACGAAACCAATCTCCTCTGTCTTCACACGTCAGCGGGTCTGTGACCGTACTACGGATCAAGGTCGGAACGACCCGCCACCGGCTGCAAATTGGGCCCGCCCAAAACCAAAGGGGCCCGCCAGCTCGGGGCCGGGCAGTAGCCGTCGATACGCGCCGGTGCGGCGACATCACCTACATCCCGACCTAGTACTGCAATCACAGTTACGGGATCTGGCCTCGGCGTTTGTAGTGACTGTGGCGTGCGCGCATCTGGCTGCGCCGTCTCCACCACGACCAGTGCAGATGGTGTGCCGGCGTGAGGTTTTGCGGGCGTAAGAGGAAGCCGATGAGGCGGCGGATCTCCGCGACGGACAGGGGTATCAGGCCGGTTTGTCCGAGATCGCAGCCCCCTTTGGCAGCTCTTGTGCGCGGATGGCGGTCAGGGCGGCGAGGGTGGCCATGGACAGGGTGATGTGGCGGTACCAGGCGTCGTAGCGACGGACCTGGTAGTGGTCCAGGCCGCACTCGTTCTTCGCGGCCTGGAAACATTCCTCCACCGCCCATCTCGCGCCGGCCACCGTGGCCAGGTCCTTCAGGCGGGTACCGGCCGGGCCGTAGCAAACGTAGTAGGCGATCTCGGTGGGGTCGGTAACGCTCCGGCGGGCGAGGACCCAGTGACCGAAGCCGTTCTCCCACCAGATCCGAATCGGGACACGGGCCCAGTCGTAGAGCCTTTGACCGTGCGAGCCAGCCCCGGCGGACAGGCGCTTCCACGCCTGCCGGGGCAGCCCCGCGACCAGGGCGTCGACCCGGGTATCGCCGCCGCGGACAGTGATGACGGTGTCGTTGACCTTGGTCGCCAGCACGTGCGCCACCGACCGTTGTTCCATCCAGTACCGCAGGCGCTTGACCTGTCCGTACGCCTCGTCGGCGGTCACCCACGCGAACGGCACCTCGGCGTCGAGGGCCCGCTGGAGCATCGCCTGGAAGTGTTCGATCTTCGTGGCGAACGGCACCTCGTCCGGAACACCGGCCGCCCGGCACCGTCCCCGGTCGTCCGTCCACGAGGCCGGCAGGTACAGCTCGCGATCGATCAACGCCCGCCCCTTCGGCGAGGCGTAGGCAAGAAACGTGCCGATCTGGCAGTTCTCCGTGCGGCCGGCGGTGCCGGAATATTGGCGCTGCACCCCGGCCGAACGGACGCCCTTCTTCAGGAACCCGGTGTCGTCACCGATCAGCACCGCAGCCTTGTCGCCGATGCGCTCGACGACGAAGTCGCGGACGTCGTCACGCACCCCGTCGGCGTCCCAGTCCGCCTCGCCCAGCAGACGCTGCATTCCGATCGGATGTCCCTCACCAGCGCGTTCCGCCAGCGACCAGCCGTTCTTCCGCTCCAACGGCGCCATCAGCCCCGCCATGTACTCCAGTGCCCGCCCACGCGGCTCCGACCTGGCAAACCGCGACGCGAACCGCGCATGCAACCCCGCCAGAACCCCACGCCAGGCCTCAACCTGACCCACCCCAAAATCCACAGACACGAGCCCACTCAATCACAACAAGCCCACCCATAACTGTGATTGCAGTACTAGGATGGCTGGCTCGACCTGGTCACCGTCATCGACATCGTCTCCCGGCGCGTCATCGGCTGGGCCGCCGCCGACCACCTGCGCACCGAACTGGTCGCCGACGCGCTTCGGGTCGCCTGCCGAACCGCCGCCCATCCGGTCCGGTGGTGTTCCATCCGGATCGCGGCTGCCAATACACGAGTCGCGAATTCGCCCTCCTGGCAGCGGAGTTCGATGTCAGATTGTCGGTCGGCCGCACCGGTCAGTGCTGGGACAACGCGCTCGCCGAGTTGTTCTTCGCCACGCTGAATCGGGAGTTGCCATCCTTGCCGGGACGCAGGTACGGGACACGTTGGCCCCCGCACCCGCGTAGATCTTTCCTCGGCCCTGGGCGTGATCTTCGGCAGCGACACGTCGGGCCCGCCCCCGCGGGGGTTGGCCGCCGCCGGGGCAGCAGATCGCGAGGATGCCGATGTCCTCCCCCCCACCGCGCCACTGCTTCGCGCGGCTGATGCACCGCTCGACGGTGTTTCGCTCCGTGTGGGCCTCGGGGCCGAAGTCTGGCTGCCCGGCTGGGGGATGACCGCGCAGATGTGTCGTTCCCACAGGTGGGAGCGGATCGCACGAGCCGAGTGCCCGCCGGGCACGGATCGCCCGGGCCAGGAGTTCCGGGGTGCTTCCTTACTCCCGGAACCCTTTCGCGCACTCAGTCACGCAGGCGAACGGTGGGCTTGAGCCCGGACTCGTCCGTCTCGATCGCCTCGCGCACCCGCTGGCACGTCGAGCGGGTCTGGGCGGGCTCGCCTGTGAGTAGGCCGCGCTCGGTGAGCACGGTGTGGATCTCGGCCGCGCGCGGGCGGCGGCCGAGAGCGTCGTACAGGGGGCGGACGCACGCCTTGCGCGCGTACATGAGCGCGGCATCGCTCAACAGTGCCCGGTCGTGAGCGCCAGCCTGGGCGCCCGCACCCGCCGGGAGCGCGCGGCGAGCGCTACTTGTCCCGCCACCTGCGGTGATCTCCCGCTCGGGTGAGCGCGCGCCGCGAGCGTCGGCCACACTCGGCTGGGTGTCGTGGGCAGACGGCGCCGGGTGGCCGCCGTGCGGCGGGCGCGGCTCGGTGTCCTCGTGAGCGACGACCGTGGTGTCGGTAGGCGCGTCCGGGACGCCGGTGGGCGCCGGGTGCTCGTCGTGAGCGTCGCCGCTGTGGTCCATGAGCGCGTGGACGCGCCAGATAACGACCGGGACGACCATGGCGAGGGGCACTGCGAGCCCCCATTGCACCCGCCACTGTCCGTGAGGGTTCTGGTGGACGCCGAGGATGTGTAGTTCTGCGAGCAGCGCGGCGATCTGGCAGAACAGCATGACGGCCAGGGAGACAATGATTTCCTGGCGGGCCTTGGCGCGGGTGGAGGCGATCACCCATACGTCGACGCACACTGCCAGCAGCCACGCCAGCATGTCGTCGGCGCCGGCCATCACCGCCAAGGCGTGCTCGCCGTGTGCGGTGTAGGCGACGCCTGCCCACAGGGCGATCCGGGGCAGGAGCCTGGGGATCATCCGCTGCCACCAGCGCCACACCCTCCGCTGTCGGCTCTGGCGGCGTGCGGCCTCGGCCGCCTCCTTGCGGGCCTGCTCGGCACGCAGCGCCTTCAGCCGATCCTCGGCCTCGCTCACCTGCTCCTGGGCTGCGCAGACAGCCTTGTCGGCCTCGGCGGTGACCGTCGCGGCATGCCCGTCGGCGAGGTTGACGATCCGTTCGGCCTCCGCATCGGCCCGTTCACGGGCAGCTTTGGCGAGCCGCGCCTGCTCCGCGAGTGTCTGCTCGGCTTCCTCGCGCAGCCGCCGGACGGCCTCCTGGCCGCGCTCGCGCAGGTCGGCGGTCTGCCGTGCGGCCTCCTCGCGGATGCCGTCGGCCTCGGCGCGGGCGGTCTCGGTCAGACGGCTGGCCGCTTCCTCGGCTTCGATGCGGGCCTGGTCGGCCTGTTCCTTCGCGGTCCGGAGGATCTCCCGGGCGGTTTGGGCGGCTCGGATGCGGATCTGCTCGGCTTCGACCCGGGCGTCTGTCAGGGTGCGGTCGGCGGCTGAGGTGGCGTCCCGCTGGACCTTCGCCGCGAGTTCCCGCATGCCGGTCAGGTCCTGCTCGGCCTGCTCGCGGTCGGCCACCGCGCGGCTGCGGGTGTGCTGCAGGGTGAGGCGGGCGTCGGCGACCTGCTCCTGGATGTCGGCGAGGTCGTGGGCGGCCTGCCGCCGGAGGATCTCGGCGTCGCGTTCAGCACTGGTGAGCACCTTCGTGACCTGGTTGTTGGCGCCGGCGAGCGCCTCGGAGGCCTGCTTTTCGGCGGTGGCGGTGACGTCGCCCGCGAGCGCCAGGGCCCGGGTCTCGGCGGCGGAGTCGCTCTGCCCGGCCTCCTGCTCTGCCCGGTCACGGACGGCGGTGGCGCGCTCCCCAGCGCCGGCGAGCAGCGCCCCGGTGTGGGCGGTGGCGTCCTTGATCAGGGCGTCGGCCTGCGTGTGGGCTGCCGTGTCGGTCTTCTCTCGGCGTGCCCGGTCGGTCTCGCCCGCCCATCGCTCGGCGGGGGTTTGCTTGCGGTCGGCGGTCTCGACGGTGCGCTCCAGCACGGCGAGCGCCTGGTCCTCAGCGAGGGTGAGGACGTCAGCCGTACGGTCGGCAGCATCGGCGAGCGCGGGGTCGGCGGCCAGCTGGAGCACAGCGGCGGTCTGCTCGCCGACGGGGGTCTGCTGGGCGGTGTGCGGGCGGGGCACGGGCACCGCAGCAGGAGCCTTGACGGTGGACTTCTTGGAGAGGGTTCGAGTGCGTCGGGGGGTGGTGCGGGCCGGGGTCATGGCAGGAGGCTCCTGTCTGGCTCGGTCACAGTGGGTGGTGGCTTGGGTGGTCGGTGCCACCCGGCGGCGCCGGACGGCTGCAGGGGTGGGGGGAAATTGGCTTCGACAGGGGGCACGAGGGGGTGGGGGGGGGTCTCATCGGGTGGAATGGTTTCCGCAGGTCAGAATCGGCTTTCTGATTGGTTTCCGATCGGCTCGGCGGGCTCAGCGATCGGTCTGGGCGAGGCCTTGGGCCGATCACAGGCCGATCGGGATTGGGTGCCGGCCGATCACGCGTAGTGCCGGAGAACCGCCTTGAGATCGTCCAGGCGGATCCCGCGCGGGCTGCCGTCGAGGTCGTCCAGGCGCACCGTGGACAGGTCGACCTCTGCGCGGCGCAGATCGGTGGCGAGGGCCTTGCCGATCTCCCGCAGCCGGTCCTGTTCGGCCTTGTCCTGCCAGCGGTCCCACCGTGCCGGATCGGCCGCCGCCAGGTGCGGGTGGAGTCGGCCGAGGGGAAGGCAGGTGGCGCCATCCTCGGCAGCGAAGGCTTCGCGCAGGACGGTGAGCACGGCCGGTGGTTCCGGCAGGTCGGTCGCCACCTGACCGCCGACCGTGGCCGGGTCGACGGTGGCGAGGCCGGCGGCGAAGCGCTCGCCGGCCCGCCGCTTGGCGTCGTCGGCGGTCATGAAGGTGGCCTTACGCAGGATCGGGTCGGCCAGTCCCGGGGCGACGATGTAGAAGCAGCCTGCGTCCGCGAGGTCCCAGTCGCCGGGGGACGGGGTGAGCCGGTGCGGCATCCATCCCTCAGAGATCGCCGTGTCGGAGCCGACGACCAGCGGTACGTCCGCCCTGCGGCACGGCAGCATGATCCGGATACCGAATGCGTCGGCGACCGCGTCGCCGACCACGTCGGCGGTGGCGTCCTGCGAGGCCAGCGCCACGGTGAATCGGGCCTTGCGGCCGATCCGCATCAGGGCGATGACCTTTGCCTTCTGTTTGGATGTCAGCTGCGGATGCTCGTCGACGAACACGAACCCCGCCGGCGACGTATCGGTGACGGGCCAGTTGTCGACGTCGTCGCCCATCAGCTCGGCGCGCGCCTTGGCATAGGCGATCGCGTCGTCCAGGGCTTCGTCGATGTCCTTCTCGGTGTAGGCCCGGCGGTCGGCGAGGCGGCGCAGCGGGCCGAGACCGCGGCCGGTTGGGTCGATGTCCCAGACGAAGGCGTCGGTGCAGCTCGTGACGTAGTCGACAAGGCTGCGGATGATCGCGGACTTGCCGCCGCCGGGGGAGGCGACGATCAGGATGTTCTGTCCGGCGAGGGTGATCTGGGTGGGGACACCGTCCATCGAAGGCCCCAGCGTCATCGGCTTCTTGACGGTGTTGGAGCGCGGCGCGTACACGGGGTGGGGCGGCATGGGGTCGAACGCGTTCGAGGTGATGATCCGCAGGACCACGGAGGCGGCGGCCTCCTTCTGCGGCTGGGCCATCACGCCGCCCTGCCGCACGCCGAGCCGCACATCCAGGTTTGGCAGCTTCGCTACCAGGTCGCCCGGCTTGCCCTTGCTCAGACGGGCGACCGTCCGCCAGCCCCACCGCTCCGGGCTCACACCGGTGATCTCGCCGATCGCCAGGCCCTCCGCGGCCAGCGCCCGCCGGACGCACTCGGCCGCCGTCTCGGCGTCGGCGGCGTCATGGATCGAGAACGGCGGCTCGTTCTCGGCCTCCGCTGGCTCGGTGTCGGCCGGGCCGGCGACACGAGTGGGCAGGGCGAGTTCGGGCAGCAGCAGTTCCTCCGGCACCGGGCGCTGCATCAGGCGTGGTGGGTGATCGCCGGTCCACCAGGCGAGCCCGGTCGCAGCGAGCAGACCGAGAAGTCCGGCCTGCGGCCGGTGGACCGCGAGCAGGACGGTGGCGATGGAGACCGTGACGAGCAGCGCTCCGCGGCGCAGCTTTGCGAAGCCTCGGGCGCGGTCGATCTGACGGTCGGTGGGCTGCACCGGGAGGAACTGGGCCTTGCGGAGGTCCTTGAGGGTCTTCTCCAGGCGGCGGACGGTCTCCCGGCCCAGGACGAGCTGCCGGCGCTGCGCCTGCGTGAGGCCGTCGACGGCGTCCTCCTCCAGGCGCACGACCTTCTTGGCGGCGGTGGCGAGCGTGGCCTGTGCTTCGTCGCGGCGTTCGGTGTGGGCCTCCAGCTGGGCGAGGACCAGTCGGCGGCGGATCTCCTCGTTGCCCTGGTCGCCGGTCGACGCCCAGTGCACGAGGACGGCGCCGATGGAGCGGGCGCCGGTGGCGGTCCTGGCGGCCTGGGCGGTGAACCACATGCCGAGGCGGCTCGGCGTCTTGCCCTGCGCGTCGCCATCCGCGCTGTCCAGGGTGTCAGTGGCGTGGGCACCGCTGGTGTCGGAGGTGGTGTTGTCCGCAGGGGTGGGGTCGTTGGGGGTGCGCTGGGCAGGCAGGCGGGCCCCCGCGTTGGGTGCCGGACCGGCCTCGGTGTCGGTGTGCAATGAACGGTCTCCGGTCTGGGGTGAGGGTGGGTTTCGGTCGGGGGACGTCCCGGCGCGCCGCCACGCCGGAGGCGCGGGCGGGACGGGGCCGGGGCGCTCGTCGCGGTCCCGGTCAGCCGATGAGCAGGGAGCCGAGCCAGTTGGCGAGCGGGATGCCGGAGAAGGTGGCGATGCCTCCGAGCGAGATGGTCAGGCCCCAGGTGGAGCCGACGACGGCGCCGGATGCGAGCAGTAGCCGTTCGCCCCAGTTCTTGGCGAACCACAGGAAGAAGCTGGCGAGGAGCACGATCGCCAGGGCGATCCAGGAGCCCGAGTAGGTGAGGCGGGCGTGCTGGGCGACGTCCACGGCGCCGTTGCCGCCGACCATTCCCCGGCTCACCAGGGCGCCGCCCTGGTTGCCCGCGCCGGTGGTGAAGCCGGAGATCCTGCCGAGCAGGCCGCCGGCGCACGAGGACGCCAGGACCATGACGACCACGCCGATGCCGAACGGCAACAGGTACTTCTTCTTCTTGAGGGCCTTGAACCTGCGGCCGTTCTTGAAGTACAGGAACCCGAAGACGCCAACGACCAGCAGGAAGCCGAATCCGGATCCGGCGAGGGTGACGGTGTGTGTGAACTCGATGGCGGTCAGACCCACGGGACAACTCCGAGGTAGGGAGAGATGATCGGGACGGCCGCCGTGGACCTCACGGCGGCGAGCACCGCCTCTTGGAGGCGGCGCAGCAGTCGGCAACGGATCGGTACCGGCGCGCGGGCAGTGGCGACGGCGATCGCCACGGACCGGACGGCGGTGAAGAGCAGGGCGGCGATCACGCCAGGCCGATCAGCCAGTGGCCGAAGCCCTGGGCGAGTGCCGCCGCCCAGGCGGCCGCGGGCGGGTGGGCGAGGGTGCCGATCACGATGGACCAGGCGGCCAGCCGCGCGATGGGGCGCAGCCCCTTGCCGACCGGGCGGCGTCGTCCGGCGACCAGGACGCCGGCCAGGGCCATCAGGCTGAGGCACAAGCCCGGGTCGGCAGTGTCGGCGGCCGGGGCGAAGCCGGTGGAGCACTGCTCGACCACGTGGCGCCACAGCCAGGCCGGGGCGATCAGGGCGGCACCGATCGCGGCCATGTTCGGCCGCAACTGTGCCGCGTGCTTGAGGCGGGTTGCGGCGCGGCGGACTCGCGGCCAGTCGATCAGGTGGTCCGCGTCGTCCGCCTTGTGCGGGATCGCAGCGTCCAGGCGGGCATGGCGCAACTCCTGCGCCAGCTCCGCCAGCCCGTCACCGCGGCCGGCGGGGTCGGGGCGGGGCTTGGTCCAGAAGTCGTCCACCGGCTCAGGGCGGTCGGGGTCGTGCGGGGGGTGGGGCGGGGTGTCGGGAGTGATGGTCACCGGGTCACTTCCGCACCCCGCGCCCGGGCGGTGAGCTCACGCATCGCGGGCCTCCAAGCGGTCGAGACAGGGCGGGATGAGGTAGGTCTCCGCGGCCATTGCCAGCAGCAGCCACAGGCTCGTGGCCGCGCTGGTGGCGAAGAACGCGAAGAAGACGTGGCCGATGGGCATGTGCGGGGCCTTTCGGTCGGGGCAGGACTGGTGGGGGCCCTTAGAAACAAACTGGGCGTAGGCATGACATGGAAGCTCGGAGGGGTAGGCGGGGCGATGCAAGCGGCGGGAGAAGGGGGCTACTTGCCCGAGGTGGCTCCGGCGCCGCCGACGGCCTTGCGTGCCTCGATCTGCTTCTGGACCTCGCGGGCCCGACACAGAGCCTCGTCAGCCTGGTTGGCGAGTCGGACGGTGGCGGTCGCCATGGTCGGCCCCTCCAGCGCAAGCGGTTGACGTGCCCGGGGCCGGGATTCGGGTTTGGCCTGCGGCGGCCGTCGTCTTCGCCTCTGGTGGCGAGACCCGGGCACTGTCCGGTGGTGCGCCGCGTCTCGGTCGGGCCGTAGGGGAGGCAACCGCCCTGCCGGGAAACGGAGTCGGAGGTGCGGGCGCCCATTGGCCTCCCGCCCGCTGGGCCTGCTGCCGGCGGAGTTGCTCCGCCTGCCGGTGGGCCCACTCGGCGGCCGCGGATGCCTCGGCGGCGGCCCGCATGTGGGTCTTGGTCATCGCGTTCAATGCTGCGATGTTCGCCATGTCGAGCGGCTGGGACATCGTCAGTGCCCTGCTAGCTGCAGGCACATCGAGTGCGCCCGGCCGGTCCGGCCGGCGGTGACGGGGTGCCTTCCGGCCCCGAAGGCGTCCTCGCGGTGTCCTCGCCGGTGGCCGGGGCCGGAGCGGCCAGCTCCCGTGCGACCTGTGCGAGGGTGTTGCCCTTGTGTTGGACCTGCAGGGGAACGGTCCGGAAGGTCTCGGACGTGGAGCGCGGGGGCGTTGGGCTGGCAAAAGACTTGCGCATTGCGGATCTCCTCACTGCGTTGAGGCGTGGTCCGAAGGGGCCCCGGCGTTGCACCGCCGGGGCCGTGTGCGTTCAGCAAGCGACGGTTCAGCACCCTCGACAGATGCCAAACGTTTGTCATTTCTCTTCCAGCATGGATCGGCGGTCGGCCTGCCGTCAACAGATGCCAAACATTTGGCATGCTGCGCTACGATGACGCACAGCTTGATCCGACAAGGAGGAGACCATGGAGCCCCAGCCGAAGACCGGCTACCGCGAGATCGCGGCCGCCATCCGAAGGGAGATCCTGGCCGGCGTCTACCCGCCGGCCTCCCTGCTGCCCCCGGAGTCCGAGCTGGCCAGGCAGTACGGCGCGTCGCGCAGCCTCGCCAACCGGGCTCTCGGCCTGCTTGCGGCCGAGGGCATGGTGCGGCCCCAGCAGGGCCGGGGCACGGTGGTCACCTGGCTGCCTCCGATGGTCCACTCCGCTGCCCGCTACTCGCGGGCCGCTCGGGAACACGACGGCGCCCGCGGCGCCTTCGATGCGGAGGTCAAGGCGCTCGGCCTCGAGCCCAGCCACGAGATCACCGTCGAACACGCCGAGCCGCCGGCCGATATCGCCGACACCCTGGGTGTGCCGCGCGGCGAGGTCAACTGCCTGGTCCGGCGCCGACGCCTGCTCGCCAGCGGCATCCCGGTCCGCATCAACGCCTCGTGGATCCCGCTGGAGATCGCTGCGGGTTCTGTACTGGAAGAGCCGAGCGCCGTCATCACGGGCGGCATCAAGACCGCCCTCGCCGACCTGGGCTACAAGCAAACGGCTGCCCAGGAGCGCATCATCCCCAGCAGGCTCCCCACCGAGGTGGAGGCCGCGCTGCTGGAGATCAGCCCCGAGCGCACAGTGACGGACATCGTCCACGCCGGCCGTGTCCGGGACGGCCGGGTGGTCGAGGTGACCACCACCCTGGCCCCCGCGCACTACCTGACCTTCGAGTACGACATCCCGCTCGCCTGAAAGGCCGCCATGATCACCGAAGCCGTTGCGTCCAGCGCAACGATCCTGTCCGCCGGCGGCCAGCTGCCTGCCTACGTGTACGACATGGAGGCGCTGCGCACCCACGCTGCCGCCATTCGTGACGCGCTGCCCGAGGGTGTGGAGATCTTCTACGCGGCGAAGGCGAACCCGGACGCGCCGATTCTGCGCACACTCGCCCCCTACGTGGACGGCATCGAGGTCGCATCCGGTGGCGAGTTGGAACACGTCCACCGAACGCTTCCCGACGCCAGGCTGGCGTTCGGCGGACCGGGCAAGACGGACCAGGAACTGTCGCTCGCACTGAAGCTCGGCGTGGAGCGCATCCACGTGGAGAGCCCCTACGAGCTGGAGCGACTGGCCCGGATCTCCCGGGAGTCCGGCCGGACCGCGAACATCCTGCTCCGGGTCAACCTCGCGGGCGAGAGGTCCGGTGCCGCACTCGCCATGAGCGGACCCTTCGGCATGGACCCGGAACTCATCCAGGCCTGCCTCGGCATCCTCGGAGCCTCTGCGCACGTGAAGCTCCGAGGGATCCACGCCCACCTGGCGTCCGGCCTGGACGCCTCGGCGATGCTCCGGCAGTCGGCCGAAATCCTGGCCTGGGCCCGCCCCTGGCTGGCCGCGGCAGGCGTGTCCGACCCCGAAATCAACCTCGGCGGCGGCATGGCAGTCGACTACACCGACCCCGGTAACGTCTTCGACTGGGCAACCTACGGGAAGGGCCTTGCCGACCTGGTGACGGCGGGGGAGACCCTGCGGATCGAGCCCGGACGCTCCGTCAGCGTCTACGCCGGGTGGTACGTCACCCGGGTCCTGGACGTGAAGCAGGCACACGGCCAGTGGTACGCCGTCCTCGCCGGCGGGACCATGCAGATCCGCACACCGGTTACCAGGGGCCACGACCAGCCGTTCGTCGTCTTCCCCGGTGGCTCGTCGGACGGCCCCTCAGCGACAGGGGAGACCGTGACCCTTGTCGGTCAGCTCTGCACTCCCAAGGACGTGTTCGCCCGGCAGATGCCGGTCGATCGCATCGCGGCGGGCGACACCGTGGCGTTCGCCATGGCCGGCGCCTACGCGTGGAACATCTCGCACTACGACTTCCTGATGCACCCTCACCCGGGCTTCGTGTACCTCAACGAGTGAGGCCGAAAGCGAGATTCGCCAGCGTCCCGCCCGGCGGGTAAGTCGTGGAAGCACCGAGAGCCCAGTCCCGAGTGGCCGGGTTCTCGGTCCGCGGGATCCACAAGGCCAGAAACGCGATAGCGGCCCCACAGTCGCCAAACTTGGGCCGCTACCGCATCCAGTAATGCTTCGCCTCCGACGGTACCAGGCGTACCCGGACCCGGGCGAGACACCCGTCTCGCGTCCGACCGGGCGATCCTGCATGCCGTCCCGGCGGCGGCGCCGACCGAGAGGTAGCACCCCTTGCACCCGCCGACATACGGCCCACCCCGCCCGTTCCCGCACCGCGGGGTCTCGGCCCCTACGGGCTCCCGCCGGGCGGCCCTTCACATGCGTTCCCGCACGGCTCTGCCCGCCGACGGGGACAGACTGTTCCTGGTGCCCGCCGCCCGACCGGAGGTGGACCGGTGAGGAAGCGGGTGAGCCGGCCGCCGAGGTTCGCGGCGGTCGACAACAAGGCGATCGACACCCTTCCGTCGATCCTGGCGATCGGTCTGCTGACCAGGCTGATCCGTGCCAGGGACGGCGAGGACGTGACGGTCGAATCCCTCGCCAAGGACTACGCGGAAGGCGAGGACTCCCTGGGCAAGGCCATGCGAGCGCTGGTCGAGGCCGCGAACGTCGTCAAGTTCAAAGTGCAGCGGCTCCGTTCCGAGGATGTGGAGGAGTCCGACGGCACCCGGACCTCGAAGAGGGGCGGCTCGTGGTGGACCACCTTCAGCGTGGACAGCATCCCCTTCACCGCCGAGGACGTGGCCGCGATAGTCGGCGAGATCAAGTCGCAGGGGAACGTGCGACAGATCCGGGTGGAGCCGGCCCGACTGGACCCGGACCCCTCACGCAGGGCGCCCACTACCGTGAGGCAGACCCCCACGCGCGCACCGAAGAGCCCCGCGCGACCGGCACCCCCAATGCCGGGTGTCGGTCCCACCGGCGCACATGCGCCCGCCGAGTCCGAGACGCACCTTCGACCGACCCTGGGACTTCCGGGACCCGGTCAACCGGAGCCCGGCCGACCGACCCTCGGTCGAGCCGGGGCCTTCTTTAAGGGAAAGACTGAGAACCAGAAGACTGACAACGGGCCTTCCGTCCCTCCGTCCGTCCCTGGCCCCGGTGAACGCGCGAGCCGGACGCCGGAGGGGGGAACGGACGGTGGGGAGGCCCGGCGGCGCAGTGCGCAGGAACCCGGCTCGGCTATTGTGCCGATCAGCCCTCCCACCTCGTCGGCCGCTTCCGACGGCGTGGCGCTGCTGATGGAAGCCGCCCGGCGAGACCCGAGGGCGGGCCTGGCCGGCACCCTGCTTGTGGAGCTGGGTCTGCACGTCCAGGGCCTCCTCGCCTGCGGCTGGGAACCCGAGCTGATCCTGGCGCAGATCCTCGCGACTCGCCCCGTGCCCGACCACATACGCACAAGCGACGCTGCGATCACCGCCGCCCGGATCCGGGCTGTCCCCATGACCCCGCCGACTCTTGTTGCGCAGCTGGCATTGGTGCCGCGGCAGGCACAGCGTTCTGCCGGGAATCAGCCCACACCGCGGAAGCACCACGAGTGTCGGGGGCACGAGGGCCAATGCGGCCGACCGGTACCCGTGGCCGACGAGCTGTGCGGGGCCTGTCGACAGCCGTGCGCCAACGACTGCGGACGTCCGGCGAACCCCAGCCGCACCAGGGACAAGCTCTGTATCCCGTGCGGCAGCCGACGCGACGAGAGCGCCCTGCCACACTGCGCCGACTGCGGAGGAAAGCCTGCGGTCCGCCGTTCCGGCCGCTGTGCCGATTGCCACCGGCTCCACGACGAGTGGAACCAGGCAGCCATCGACGCCGCTGACGCGGAGCGAGCGTTCGCCGCACTGCTCGATGCCCATTCCGGCGGCAGCGGTGAGGGACCAGCAGCTGCTTGCGACCTGTGACCTGGCCCGGCAGGTGCTGCGGATCCGTCACGAGGCCAGGGAGAGCTGCTGCTCGATGCGGGCGTGAAGGCTGTCCCAGATCAGTGTGCGGCGCTCTGGTGAACCTGGTGGCTTCTCACCGATCGGGCCGTGTCACGGACCGATGGGGATTTCGTAGACCAGCTCACACAGGGCCGTGGGGACGACGATGTCCGCAGTCTCCACCGCGCGGCTGTTGGCATCGAAATGCGTGCGGCGGATGTGGGTGACCAGCGCGCCGCGCTGGATGCCCAGGAGGGTGGCCTCCTCGTCGCTGGCATGCCGCGGTTCCGGCTTCTCGACGATACGGCTGACGGTGATTCCGATCTCCGCCATCCTGCTGACCACTCCGGCGCCGGCGTGCGGTCCGCCTTCGGGCAGCACCACGATCGTGCCAGCCGTGACGCTGCGCGGTTCCCAGCTGGTCGACAGCTGGACGGGCTTCTTGTCTGCGAGGAATTCGTAGGTGGTGCGGACGCAGAGGTCGCCTTCGGTGATGCCGAGACGAACGGCGATCTCTGCAGGAGCGGGGACTTTGGCGTCCGTCCGGCTCTCCCAGGCGCCTCGCGTGCCGGTCCTGGCCATGTCGGCCAGGAAGGAAGGGCCCCCGTGCTCCCCGTTGGCCTTGGAGCGGATCAGCCGCACTCGTGGGCGTGGCACGGCGACATATGTTCCCGAGCCTGCGCGGCCCTCGAGGATGCCCTGTGAGATCAACAGCTCTTGGGCCCGGCGCACGACGTTGTCGCCGACGCCGAACTCCTGCCCGAGTTCCGAGCGGGAGGGCAGGCGGTCGCCAGGCGACCATTTCCCGCTCGTCACCCGCTGCCTGAGCGCTTCGGCGACGCCGAGGTAGGGAGGTTGCTCACGCATGTGGAAAATCTAGTCCACTAGCTCTAATCTAGTTAACTAGCTTTACTCTAGGTGGTGTTCGACCGCGGGGGTGGCTTGTGCTTCGGCCAGAAGCGTTACGCGGTTGCGTTGCCGCCTGTCTTGCGGAACTGGGGTTCATGCCGCAGGTGAAGGACCACACGGATCATGTCTGCATCGAAGCGGAGGTGTCTGATTCAACGTCAGCCAAGTCCTGGGAGGCTCTCTTGGCGCTGCTGGAGACCGCCGACACCTATGGACTCGTCACCAGTTCCGAGCACGGCCCGGTCGTATGGGCCGCTTTCACCCACGGGTGCCCCGCAGCAATCGACGCTGCTGTTGGCTGCATGGGAGCCGTGCAACATGCCCGACCTCATCCGCGGCGGCACTGTCGCATCGACCTTGCCTCCGCTCTGCGACCCGCGTGCGTCGTGCTGGCCCCTCGCCGAGGGCAGCGCGGACAATGAGCCTCCGTCGGCGGTTCGACGTTCACGCGCCGTCAGCGGTGTGCCGGACCGAACATTCGCAGCCCCGACGCTCGGCCGATCGCTCCGGACGCAGGCGCTTGCTGGCAGCTTGCCAGCAGGCTGCCGCGACCTGGAGGCGCTGGCAAGGGAAGCAGTGATGAAGGTTCGCGGGCGTGAAAACGCTGCCCGCCGAACGGTCCTGGGCGCCGCACGGGCCTGGGAATCAACCTTCCCGCCGAGGAGTGCCAACACCGGGGAGCCCATGATCGAGCCGAGGCTTCTCCCATTGCGCACGCGGCCGAGCAGAACGGATGCCGAGCGATGACCAATGGCCTGCCCCTGCCCATCGAGGAGATTGCCGAGCGGATGATTCTGGTACCGCACCACCGGCGATCGGCAGGCACCGCGCGTACAGAGCTACGGTGCTTCCTCGCCGACGTGGACGGTGGCGAGCTCTTCCGTGAAGCCGGTGAATTACTGCTGACCGAGCTGATCGCCAACGCCGTGCGGCATGCGAGAGTGCAGGCGGACTCGCGTATCCACATCCGGCTTGCGCTCATCTCGGGCGTGCTGCGGATCGAAGTGCACGACGCGGACAGCCGACAACCGACAGTTCGCTCCGCGGGCAACGAGGACGAGGGCGGGCGCGGGCTGTGCCTGGTGGAGCAGTTGTCGGTCGAATGGGGCTGCGACGTTCGTGCCGATGCAAGCGGTAAGTCGGTGTGGTGTCTGGTGGCCCCGGCTGGTCGCGGCGGTGGAACAGACAACTGCGGGGACGGGCCGGTTGTGGTCGAGATCGAGGACATTACCGGTCCCGCGGCGTTCGACCGCTTGCCCGACGCGCTGCCGGCGATCTGGGATGCCGTACGCCTGCTCCCATTGGGGAGTTCGCAGTATGAGGCCTACAAGTACTTCTTCACCCACTCGGATGCGGTTGCCCGCGTCAGAGAGTTCATCCGGCGCGAAGGCGAGCTGAGCCTCTCGCTCCGGATGAACAGTCGGTTGCATCAGGTGCGGATCCGGCCGTACTCGTCCGAGGCGTCGCAATGAGTGGATCTTCGCAGACCACGGCCTTCTTCAGAGGCCTCACCCCGACTGACGCTCGATCCTCAGCGGTCGAACCGGGACCCACATGCGACCACTGGCCCAACTGCACAGTTCCGGACGCCCGCCCGGTGGCCAGGATGCTGCCGGCGGTGTTGCCGGAGCCCGGCCTGTTCGAACTGCCGGGAAGTCCCTGCCCCTGTGCGGGCGCTCGTTCTCCAGTGGGGTTCACTGCTTCGGGTGGCTTCGGACGTCCGTCGCGAGGTGCCCTGCGACCGGCGGTCGAACTGTGGCCGACTGGGCTGGTGGGTACTGAGACGGCTGTGTGCGTCGGGCCAGGGCGCAAAGGACGTGTGGCAGAAGCGAAGACGACAAGCTGGCCCGATCCCACCCTGTCGCCGGCCCCCGGACACCTGGGTGCGCCGCCCTCAGCAAGCGTCCGCAGCCACTGCTGCGGCTCTGGCCTCCGGGGACATTGCCGGTGGCCAAAGTTGCGTCAAAGGAACAGTGCTGATGTCACATCAGATATCAAGAGAGCATTCGCGCGGGACCTAACGGAAAGGAAGCGCCTCGCAACGGATGCACGCTTGCACCGCACAGGCCGCGCTCAGCGCTGCGGCCGGAAAGGCTGTTGAGCAATGTCACGGAACCCGGCTGGCGAGCACGGCGCGGACCGCCCCCGGTCCGTTCAGAGCCTTCCCGCACGATGGGGCGACTGGACCGTCGCCCGGACAACCCAGCAGACCCTCAGCCTCCACACCCCGGACGGATCCCGCCGCTACGAACTGTCCTACGAGTCTCGTGCCCATGGACGAGGCCGCGTGACCATCACGGGATGCGACATGAATGGTGAACTGGTCACCAGCTGCAAGGGGACGTTGTCCTTTCAGACGCCGTTGTGGTCGCCCAACTGCTCATGTGCATCACCGGTGCGGGCTCTGCCGAGGATCGGCCACCCGCCTTCCCCGGGCTGGGCGCCCCGTGCCTTCCGCGCGTCCTACCCGCGCAGGGGAGCCCTGGGGCAGGGAGGAGACGGACCGGTTGGCGGCCCTGCACCGCGACGGGATCGACGCGGCCGAGATCGCACGCCGACTGCAACGGTCCGAGAAGGCTATCCGCTGGAAACTCTTCGGCCTCAAGCTTGCTGACTACCCCGCGGAACCTTGCATCCTCACTCGTCCCTGAGCCCGAGAAGTCCTACACCGTGGAGGAGAAACGACGCGAGCACCCCAACGCCTACAAACGGTGGACTCCAGAGGAGGACACGAACCTCGGGCTTCGCTGCGCCCGAGGTGTATCGCTGTCGGCCCTGTCCGAGGAATGCGGCCGCAACGAGGGAGCGATCGCCTCCCACCTCCTCAAGATCGATGCCGAGGGGCCCGCCGTGGAGGAAGCGCGGGAGTTCGGTGGATGACGGTGTGGGCCGGAAGCTCTTCGCGGTCGTCCCCCCGGTGACGCGATGACAACCGCAGGCGCTGCATGCTGCCGACAGGGCAGGGCGGGCAGGCGAGGTTGTCCGCCAGGGCGGGCAGGGCCTGATCTGGGCCGATGTCATGAGGCGCGAACGGCGGGCTTGAGCGTGGGCCCGCGGCGCTGCAATGGAGGCGCCGCCGGTTACAGGCCGGGTTCGGACTCGAAGATGCAAGAGGTGTTGATACCTGAGCAGCCTGGCAGCGCCCGATCCAGTGGGCGACCGGTGTCGGCGCCCCGGTGGCGCCTCGACCGGCACTGGTCCGGCTGTGGGTGGGTGTGCTCCCCTCCCCAGCAACCCTGGACGATCGGCGCCAGGAACACTGCCTGCCGCAGCCCGGGTACACACCACGACAGGGCGATCAGCAACTGCCCGCCCTGCGGCGGTCTTGACTCCCACCGCCCTCCTACAGGGGTTCAGGCGCGGCGCGCGGCGTCATGCCTGGATCGGTCTCGCCCCCATCGCGCGGTCGGGGAGCGGCGGGCTGCGGAGGACCGGCACATGTGTGCCGGCGGATCCACGCGAGGCTGCCGGGATCGAGGTGGTGGCGGGCTCGGGTGACGGCGACGTAGGCGAGGCGTGCCTCCACGAGGGGGAGGGGGGACGGGTCTGCCGTCGTGCTCGGTGTCGGGTTGGGGGAAGTCGTCGCCGATGCGGACGGTGGACCACTCGCGCCCCTTGGCCCGGTGGGCAGTGGACACGGTGACGCCTGCCGGGTGCTCGGGGCCGATACGGGCGAGTAGGGCCAGGACGGTGTCGGGGCCGAGGTCGTCGACAAGGCGCACCCACGGTTGCAGGTCGCGGCCGGCCGGGTCTTCGTGGGCGTAGTCGCGCGGTGCCTCCCAGGTCTTGAACAGGAACAGCTCGTGGTGGGCGGTGCCGCGTCCGGCCGTCAGGTCCCGGGCGGCCAGGGCGAGCGAGCGCAGTTCGGCGCCGCCGCCCGCGATCGCGACGAGCCATGCCTGTGCGAGGTGGCGCATGGCATCGGTGAGGGCGCCGGCGTTGGTGCGGCAGAGCACCGCCTCGCTGTGGCCGAGGGGGCCGATGCGGGTGTCGGTGCCGGCGTGGCCGGTCAGGCGCAGTGGTGCGTCGGCTGCTTCCAGCCACCGGTTGGCCTCCTCGGCGAGGGCGGGGCCGAAGCGGAAGGACTGGGTGAGGCGGAGCTGGGTTCCGGGGGAGTGGGCCATGATGTCGCGGGCGCCGCGCCAGGCGTAGATTTGTTGCGCGGAGTCGCCGACGAGAACGAGCTGGGCGTGGCCGCGTTGGGCCTGGACGACGGATTCGAGGACGGGGTTGGTGTCCTGGGCCTCGTCGAGGAGAAGGTAGTTGCCGGGCAGGCGCGGCTGGGTTAGCTGCCACATCTTCAGGTAGTGGTCGTGCTCGAAGCGGATCGCGCGGCCGTTGGGGTCGGTGGCGTCCGTCCAGACGAGGCGGGCAAGGGGCAGGGGCCCGGGCCAGGGCCCGGTGGATGTCGGGGTCTTCGGCGCCGCGCTGGACGGGAACGTGGTGCAGCGCCAAGTCCACATCGGCGGACCAGCAGAACGCGCGCACCGTCTGCAGAGCGATGTGGGCCAGTGTCCACGGCTCCACGTCCAGGCTGCCGAGGGTGAGCCTCCGGGTGATCCCGAGGGCTGCGGCGACCTGCCGGGAGGGGACCCTTGCTCCGCCGAGGCGGTGCCGGTGGGGGCCGGCGATGGCGCGGAAGGCGAGGGCGTGTGCAGTGGTGCACCGCACCCGCGAAGGGAACAGTGTTGCGGCGTGCTCGGCGACGGACCGGTTGAATGCCACGTACAGACCTTGCCGCGCATCCGCGGCCGCCAGCATCCGCAGTGTCGTCGTCTTGCCGGTGCCGGCACCTGCCTGCATGACCAAGTCCTCGCCGGCGGTGAACGCCCGTACAGTGGCTTTGTTCACGAGAACCGACAGCACCTGTACACGAGTTTGGGAGGCGTCGGCGGCGAGTCGTGTTCGATGTTCATGAGAAGCGACAGCACCCACGTTCGCCGATGATCGGGGCGCTGAGCCGGGCGTGGGGTGCCGCCCGTGCTACTGGATGCTCCAGCGGTGCGGATGGTCGGGATCGGTGGGGCAGGCGAAGACGTTCAGCTCACCGAATCGGCCCACGACGACTTCGGTGGGGGTGGCAGACCGATCGGCGGGCAGGTCTCGATCCTCAAGCGGTTTCCAGCTGCCGCTGCCGCCGTCCCACTCCGAGCTGTCGATGGTCAGCAGCAGGCGCATCGGCGTGCGGCAGGTCTGGCAGTCCATGGGGTACGGGTCGGTGGCGTGCCAGGAGGCGAAGCCGCCGACGCGCCAGCCGGGCGGGATGGACAGGTCGTACTGGTAGACCGGATCGGCCGCGTTCTCGTTGGGCTGCTGCTCGGCCTCCTCTTCCTGGGCTTCCTCCCAGGCGTCGAGCCGGGCGCACAGCTCCTCGGGCAGGAGGCCAGCGAACGGGTAGGTGGTCACCTGCTCCGGTTGCAGGACGCAGGGCTCGGGCACGAACCCAGCGGACCCGACGACCAGCGGCTGCGGGGGAACGGCCAACACGTCCCCGACTTCCCACGACCGCCGCCAGCGCAGATGCAGATTCAGGTCGTACCGGCTCGGGCCGTGCGCGTCGAAGGGGCACCAGAACACCTGGAGCAGGTCGCAGTCCTTCGGCCCCTGCGGCAGGTCCGGGACATCCCGCCGATACAGCTGGGCCAGGCCGATCAGCGGCAGCGGATCCGTCTCCGACGCCTCGGGGAGCCGACGCTCCAGGTACAGCTCGGCCAGGAGCTCCCGTTCCTCCTCAGTAGGGCCCGGGCTCTGTTCCCGAGCCCACGCGGCAGCCAGGATCCGCCGGTAGCGGTGGATGTCGGCCGGGCGCCGACCTCGCCCCCTGCCGTGGGCCTCACCGCACACCGGCCACGGCTCGTTCGCCGGCCACAGCATCGAACCACCCACCGAGCTGTCAGAAATCTGCGGGCTGCCCGGTCGCGGGTGGAGCCGCGTAGTCGTACCCCGGTAAGCAGCCAGTTCCGGGAAGAGCACCTCGACATCAAGCGGGCGCGGCGGAGTGGTCCTCGTCATGGAACGCGACCCTAGACACTCCGCGCTCTTCACGGTCAAGCACCCCCGGCAGCAGTCTCTGCGGTGCTGAAGCTGCTGTCGAAACCCGTGAACATTTCGATTCGCTCACCGGATCGACTGCCTCCCAAACCGGCGGACATTCGCTGTCCGTTCTCGCGGACAGAGCCACCCGTACAGCGGCCGCCTGCTCCGTGGTCGGCTCAAGCACCGCGCCGCCACATCCCAGCATGGCCGGGCTGCCGGACGCCGGACAGGTGTTGCGGCCCGGCGAGGGTCACACGGCGCGGCACCTCAGTAAGCCGTTCGCCGACAGCTCCCAGCCCGCCACGACCCCGGCGTCGCGCACCATCGGCAGCCAGGCGGCGAACCGATCCACCGAGAGACCACACGACCGTGCTGCCTGCCCCGCGTCCAGCACGAACGGCCCGCCCGCCCACGCTGCCACCGCCAGCACAGCCAGCCGTCTGGAGGCCTCCAGCGCAGCGACACCAGGCCGGGCGAGCGTCCGCAGCGCCCACTGGCCTGCCCGCAGCCCGCCCCACCGTCCCGCAAGCTCGGACACCACCACCCCCGGGCCGCACCGCACCGGCCCCGCGGCCTCCAACCAGCCCGCCTCCGCGAGCTCGTCCACCGCCCGCTCCGGCAGCCGCACCGAACGCAGCAGCCCGCCGGGCAGAGCGGCCCACCCGCTGGGCCGCACCCGCAGGGCGACCACCACCGCGAGCAGCCGTGCCTCGGCACTGACACTCGTCGGCAGCGATGCCGCGGTGTAGCCGAGTGCCGCCCGTGCCGCCGCGCGTTGCTGCGCTTCTCTGTGGGCTTCTCCGCCGCCGCGGGGTCTGCGGACCGGTGGCGACGGCGGAGGTGCTGGACGGGGTTCGTCGGTGGGGGAGGGGATCGGGGCCGCCTGGGGGATTGACCCGGCGCAGGCGCGGCACACGTTCGCCAGGTGCCAGGACCGCCCGCCGCCGCGCCGGAACACCACCAGCGACAGCTCGCCGCCGCAGCCAGGGCCGCGGGGGTGCCACCTGCAGCCGCCGTTGCGGCAGCCGCAGGTCCGCAAGTAGGTGGGCGGCTGTTCTCGGCGTGCGTGTTCCGCCAGGTGCGAGAGCGCGAGGCGTGGCAGCGGCGTGCCGTGCGCGTGCCTGTGCGGCCCGGTGCAGCCGTGCGAACTGCACCGCACACACCGCCCCAACCTGCAGAGGCATCGCGACCATGGGCGACGGCCAGAGGATGGCACTGGAACGGATTGGCACTGCGCCGGCCGCACCGTGGGCGAGGTAGGACAGACACCGGCCGGGTCCGCAGCCTGGGTAGCTGGATCTGAACCTGGCCGACTTGCCCCGCTGGCGGGTGGTGGCTACCGCCCCCGCCGGCCAGGACTGGTGGCGCGACCGTAGGGCGACAGCTCCGCGCCGCTGCTGCCCTCGGGCGGATGCGTCGCCGTCCCACCTGCGTCCTGCGACGTCTCGTGGCCTGATGCCGGGCCGACCTCGACAGTGCGACAGCCGTCCCGCCCGACGGGAGCCGCAACGGCCAGTGGGCCCGGTGATCCCGCACGGCGGGATCTGCGGCCAACCTGTCTTCCCGCTCCTGGACCCGACTCCCTTGAGTGGCCGTGGCGCACAAACGCGCCGGAGGAGCCACACAGGCGAAGGGAACAGGCACGCCGATGCAGGACCAGGCCGAAACGCCTCCGCGGGACCACGGACTTCACAACACCTTTTGCATGCCAGTGCGCGAAGCGAAGGGCGCAGTCCTGTGCTCGGCGTGAGCAAGATGACGCCGGGGGGCGGATACCTCTACTTCGAGCGGCAGATTGCTTCGGGCGATCAGCCGCGCCCGCGTGGCCCGGAACTCGCGGACTACCACCAGGACGCAGGCCTGCCACCAGGAGTGTGGGTGGGCCGCGCAGCGGCGCTTCTCGGTGTCCACGGCGCAGTGACTGAGGCACAGATGCTGGCCCTGTTCGGGGAGGGGTTGCATCCGCTGGCGGACGACATGACGGCCGACCTGCTGCGCGCGGGAGCCAGCGTGAAGAAGACGCTTCAGGCTGTCCGGCTGGGCACCTCGTACTACGGATTCGGCCAGAGTCCGACCGACCTCGCCCGGCGCATCGAGGCGCGTGTCACCGCGTTCGAGGCCCAGCACGACCAACCGCCCACTGAGAGCGAGCGCCGCCTCATACGGGCGGAGGAGGGCGCGATCGCGTTCCGCACCGAGTTCGGGAGGGAGCCGTCGGATGCCAAGGAGCTCGCGCGGTTCGTCCGCCGGCGCTCCGCTCCGGCCCGGCAGCCGGTCGCCGCCTGGCACTTCGTCGCCCAGGCGCCGCCCTCCATCGTGCTGCTCTGGGCCCTGGGGGACGAGGCGACCCGCAGGGCCGTCGAGCAGTGTCACGACCACTCGGTCGCCATGACGATCCGCTGGATCGAGGACCACGCGCTCGCCACCCGCAGCGGGACGAACGGCATCGCGCAGCACGACGTCACCACCGGCCTGATCGGCGTGAAGTTCCGCCACTTCGACTCCCGGGCCGGTGATCCGGGCCTCCACGACCACATCCTCGTGGCGAACAAGGTGCAGAACCCCCAGGGCAAGTGGCGGGCCATCGACGGTCGGCATCTGCTGGCCCAGACCGTCACGGCCTCGGAGGTCTACAACGCCGAGATGATGCACCGGACCTGCACCGCTCTGGGCCTTCGGGCCGAGGAACGGCCCACACCGGGTGGCCGCCGCCCGGTCATGGAGATCGCAGGCATCAGCGACGACATGGTCGAGGTGGTGACGCGGCGCTCACACGCGATCCGGGATCGCCTGGAGCAACTGACGGACACGCACCGTGCTGAGCACGGCAAGGAGCCGGGGCAGGCAACCCGCATCAAACTCGCGAAGCGTGCCACTCTCGAGACACGGCCGGCGAAGAAGCAGGTACTGCCCCTGGCGGACCTGAGGTCCCAGTGGCGTGAGCGCGCGATCGACACCTTCGGTCAGGAGGCGGTCGACGGCCTTCTTGCCAGTGCCCGGTCCGCGGCCCGCCGACTCGCGGCCGGGCTGGCACACTCGGCCCCGGAGCAGTCCTCCGGGGCGGAGAAGGTCGGCCCGCGGGCCGACATCGAGGCCCCGCGCGTCGACGTGGCCGCTCTGGCGAACGCCGTTGTGGAAGCCGTCTCCGCCCACCGCGCGGTGTTCGCCCGCCATCACCTGCGGGCCGAGGCGAACCGGCAGATCACCCGCGCCGGACGCGGCACGCTCACGCCGTCCGACTGGGCCGAGCAGATCACCGACTACGCGACGGCACGGCTCTGCCTGGACCTGACTCCGCCGGACCTCGCCACGCCCCTGCCCGAGCTGCAGCGAGCGGACGGCACCAGTGTCTACCGCCACCGCGGAGCACAGCTCTACACCACCCCCGCTCTGCTGGCCGCGGAGGACGCCATCGTTGCCGCCGCCCGCACCGTCCAGCCCCCGCCGTGCACCTCGGCCACCTTCGAGTACCAGCGGTTCCGGTTCGACGGACGCCTGGACGCGGGACAGATCGCGCTGGCACGCGCGTTCGCCACCGGCTCACAGCAACTCATCGCGGCGATCGGCCCGGCCGGGGCGGGAAAGACCACCGCCCTGCGACTTGCGGTCGCCGCCCTGACGGCGGCCGGGCGGCGCGTTGTCGCGCTCGCACCCTCCGCCCGTGCCGCGCACGTGCTCGGCGAGGAACTCGCCGGACCCGCCCACACGATCCACCACTGGCTGCATCGCCAACAATCCGCCGGCACCGGAAAGCGGCCCCGCGACGAAGCCGAGACCCTCAGGCCCGGCGACACAGTGATCATCGACGAAGCCGGCATGGCCTCGACCCTCCACCTGGCCACGGTCGTGGCCAGAGCCACGACCGCCGGGGCACACGTCCGCCTGGTGGGCGACCCTGCCCAACTCGCCTCCGTGGAGTCCGGCGGAGTGCTGCGCCTGCTGCAGAGCGAGGTCGGCGCCGTCCACCTCACCGCCGTCCACCGCTTCCTCACCCCCGGCGAGAGGGACGCCTCGCTGCGGCTGCGAGACGGAGACCCCGGCGAGGCCTTCACCTGGTACCGGACACAGCAGCGCCTGCGCGGCGGGCCTGTGAACGACATGCTTGACGCCGCGCTCGCCGCCTGGCAGACGGACCTGGCCGCCGGGCGCACCTCCGTCCTCGCAGCCCCCACCCGCGAGACGGCATCCGCCCTCAACTCCCGCGCCCAAAAACTCCGCTTGGCAGCAGGCGAACTCCAGGCACCGGATCACCGACTCCCCTTGAGCGACGGGCACGAAGCCCACATCGGCGACACCGTCGTGACCCGCCGGAACGACCGCCGCCGCACCTGCCTGAGAGGCAAGGACTTCGTGAAGAACGGAGACACCTGGACCGTCGAATCCCGGACGGCAACGGGCGGTGCCGTCGTGCGCCACACCCAGCATGGCGGCCGCCTCACCCTGCCCGCCACCTATCTCGCCCACCACACCGAACTCGGCTACGCCGCCACCGTCCACCGGATCCAGGGCATGACCGTCGACACCCTGCACGCCGTCCTCACCTCCGGTCTCAGCCGCGAGGCCGCGTACGTAGCCGCCACCCGCGGACGGCACGCCAACCACCTGTATGTCGCCCTGAACCACGGTGAGACGCTCGACGCTGCGCTCCGCCGCATCGCCACCAGCACGGACCAGGAGCCCACCGCCCGCCAGACCATCGGCACCTCACAGCAAGAGGCCCAGGGCATCGCACGGCTCGTCGCCGAGTACGCGGACGTCAGCGCACGCGCCGACGAACAGCGGTATCGAAACGCATTCCACACCGTCCTGGGGAACGCCGGCCGGGACCTGGCCACCCAGGAGATCCCGGCCTCCGCGATCGCGTTCATGGCCGGCGCCGAAGCAGCAGGCATCGCTCCCTGCGATGCGATCGCACTGGCCCACCACGCGAACCCCCATCAGCCCATCTTCGACCTGCTTCGCAACCCCGCAGGGGCGGCGAGCACCACCCGCACAGCCCACCCCGACCGTCCACTCAGCTACTCCCAATGCCGATTCCTTCGACGCCGTGCCGTCGACCGCCGCGCCGCGGCTCTCGCCGAACTCGGTGCGGCGCAGGAAGAACTCGGCCGTCTGCCCGCCCCGATCACCGTGGAAGGCCGAACCCGGCCGGCCTGGCCCCACCGCCCCCACGGACATCTGTCCGCAGAGCAGCTGGCTACCGCCCGTTCGGGCCGACCGACCACCGGCGAGGCCACCCTCACGGCACTTCACGAAGAACAGCATCTCCGTACAGCGATGAACCCGAAGGATCGTACCCGCGAGGACGAACAGCGCCGTCAGGCCGCTCTGTCCAGGCAACTCTCCAGCGCCCACCACCACGCGCTGCGGTCGGCTGCCCACGACCGCCTCGACACCGCGCGACAAGACTCCCGGCACGCGGTGATCAACGCTGCCCGCCTCGACCTCGAGACCAGGCTTCGCAACCGATCGTCGGAACGACCAGCCCGCACCTCTGACACCGACGACGACCTCCCGCAGTGGCTGGCCCCCACCGGCGCACTCCGCGACCCGCTGACACCCGCCGCCTGGCGCCGTCACCTGCAGCAGCGCCGCCAGGCCATCGACGACCACCTGACCATCCGCGGCAACCAACTCGCCGCAGCCCCTCCCATGTGGACGCACGCCCTGGGCCCCGTGCCGACAGCCGACGCCGGAGAAGCGACGCGGACACGCTGGGAACGCACCGCCGCTCTCGCCGAAGCCTTGCGAACCCTTCACCACGTGCCTGAGCGCGCACCAGGCATCGGACCAGAGCCCACCGACGTTGCCGCCGCCGCAGCATGGCAGCAACTCGACGTCCGCATCACCAGTCATGCCAACCGCACCAGCCACCACGCGCCGGGCACGGTTCTGGTGCCAGCAGAACCGCCATCCCCCAGTGATGACGCGGAAGAAGCAGAACTGGCCGCTGCCGCCACAGCCGCGGAATGGGTGCGGCACATACCCGACCCCCGGACCCGCACGACATTGACCAACAGCACTTGTACCGCTCGCTCGTCGCAGCCTGTGAACGCTGGCGCCTGACCCAGGCAGTGACCTCCACACACCCCCTCGGCCCCCGACCCGATGATCCGCACGTGCCCGAATGGCAGCACCTCTCTGAGGCGCTCGAGCTCTACCACCGAACCCGGCTCGAGGAGCGCATCCAACTGCTACACGATCTTCAAGTGGATGACCGTACGAGCCTGGGCGACACAACCCGGCGAGACCGCAGCAGTGCAAGGCGTAGCCCGTCCGACACACGCCACCACGACAGGCAGGACCGCCGAGCTGGCCCCGCCCCAGGGCAGACCATGTGATCTCCCTTCGGCCTGTGGGCGCCCAACCCACGTCACCCGGCCGCACCGGAGCAGACACGATCGCCCATGCGACCCGGCTGTTCGGCAGGGTCGACTCCCTGCCTTGACGGTGACTGCTCGGGGGCCGGTGCCGGGACTCCGGCACCGGCCCTCCGTAGGGCTCGATGGCGCCGGTTGCCCGCTGCGACCGGTGCCATCGGCGCGCCACTGGCGGGCCCAGGTCCAGGGCGGGGCATCTCTGCTTCTCTCCGCCTGTGGCGCCGGGCTCTGGTGACTCGGTGCTACACGGCGCCGCAGTACGGCGGGGCTGAGTCCGGGCCGCCCAGGTGCGGGTGGTTGTCCGGTGCCGGCACTACGACGGTGCTGGGAGCCTCGACGACCGTGCGCGGCAGCGGGGCGAGGACGGTCTCGTGCAGGGCGATGTCGACGCCGAGGACGATAAGTCCGGAGGCGACGCCGAGGGTGATCGCGCCCGGCACGGTGGCCGGGTCGGTCAGCATGCGGCGCAGCCCTGTGAAGCGGTGGGCCATGATCGGGTTTCTCTTCCCTCCCGGGCGCCCTGGTGGCGCCCCTGTTCTGACAGACGGCGCAGGGCGTCCGGATCCGCCGCCGTGAACGAGAAGAGGCCCTGGTCGGCACATACCGACCAGGGCCTCTCCTGCTAACCCGCGCAGCCGCGGGACATTGGAACTCCCATCCCGGCCCTACCGGGCCATCGGTCTCTCACCGAGGCTGGCGCTCAGGCCGTACCTGGCCGTGAACATTCCCGGGTGAGAACCGCCCGCCTGGACGCCGCAGGTCCCGTCCCCCTAGGGGAACCTGTCGGCAAAGCCGGCGGGGATGGCATTTCCAATGCTCTCCAGCGTTGGACGATCACGCTGGAGCCGCTGTCAGGGCACCATGCTTCCTCCTTCACTGGCTGGGACGGGACTGCTGATAGCGCATGCCTCTCCTTGTCGTTCCGGCGGCTTGTACCGCCGTGCGGTGAGCGTGTCGGTGATGGGCTGCTTGGACGCTCTGCTGATCCGGCAGAGGTGGTGCTGGGTGGTGCTAGGCCCGCTTGCGCGGGCCCGGGGCTGGCGCCGAACCTCTCCTTCGCGCGACCCTGCTGGTCGGGGAACCGTCAGGCTCCCCGACCAGCAGAGTTACGGTTGGCGGCCGCGGGCCGCAGGTCCGGACGGGTTGCCCCGTCCAGACCCAACCGCGTCGGGGACGGAGATGTTCAAGTCGGCGAAGAGCTTGGACATGAACGTCTCCGAGTCGAAGCGGGCGACCACGGCGTCGAGGTGTTCGGCGGCCAGGCAAAGACGCTCTTCGACGCCTTCCATGACCTGTCCTTCCTCTAGATCAGGTCTTCCGAGAGACCTCGGAGGACCGTCAGGTCCGGTTCTCCAGGACATCCCGGAGGACCTTCAGAGCCCGCTGGTGGCGGCGGCGGGCCGTGCTTTCGGAGATGTCGAGCCTGCGGGCCGCCGCGGACAGCGACCGCTCCTCGAAGTACACGGCGACGACGACCTCACGCAGGTCGACCTCCAGCCCGCTCACTGCCGTGCGCACCTCGTGGAACACCAGCTCCCGCATGACCTCGACGTCGACGAGGTGGCCGCTGTCGCGGTCCTCGTGCGCCATCTCGTCCGCGTTCTCCTTCTGGTTCGAGAATTTCCTGAAGTGGTCCGTGAAGGCGCTCTCCACGGCGCTCAGCGTCAGGTTCGTCTCGGCCTTCGAGCCAGCCACCATCACCTTGCGGTAGTAGCCGTCCCAGTTCGCCCAGAACTTCCGGTAGGCGTCCTGCATCAGGTCCTGGGCCAGGACCTGATTGCCACACAGGACGTAGGCACGCCGGAACATCTTCTTGTCCGTCCGGGCGACGAACTCGGCGAACTCGCGCACCGACTCCTCGTCGGGGCCGAGCTGCTCCGGCTCCTGGTTCTCATCTCCTCCCGCACGTGCCTGGTGCGGGAGGAGGAGCCGGACCTCCTCGGAGTG
This sequence comes from Streptomyces sp. TLI_235, assembly GCA_002300355.1. NCBI lineage: Bacteria > Bacillati > Actinomycetota > Actinomycetes > Kitasatosporales > Streptomycetaceae > Streptomyces > Streptomyces sp. TLI_235. Next base: position 40,399 of record NSGV01000006.1, on the reverse strand, counting down.
GATCGACTCCGAGTCGGTGTCCGGCGTTTCCGTCAGGGCAACGTGATCGTTCACGGTGCGCCCTTTCTCCTGTGGCCCCCGGCACGGGGGCCGGGTCCAAGAGCGCCCATCTGATGCGCTCACCCATGAAGACGATGCGAGGTCACCGAATCCGCCGCCCCTCACCAAGCTTTCTCTCTCTGATCGCCCGTCAGCCCGCTGGCCTGGCGGTTGTCGATCGCTCCTCCACGGCTCCGTGGCCGGTCTCCTCCGGCAGGCCGCCCGGCCCTGGGAGAGTGGCCCCGCCGCCGCTGTTCGCATGCCCGCCGACCGCTTCCGCCAGTCAGCCCTCTTTCAGGTGACCGCGCCCTGCCGCGGGCCTGGCCGGGGACGGCCGCGTCCTGCGTGGCAGCTGCGCTCGTGTCACCACCCGAGGAGGCCGGACACGAATGCGCCGGCCAGCCTGACCGGGAAACAGCCGAGCGCCCGGAGCGGAACTCCCGATGGTGGACACTCCGGCCGGCCCCGGCTGCCGAGGGCTGCCGGGGCCGGTGGCGTCGGCTTCCCGGGCCGTTGGTGCACTGCGCGCCGTCTATGGGTCCACGAGCCCGGCCGCCGGCCGCCGTGTCGGGCCGGTGGACCGAGTACGGGTCCCCGGGCGCCACGTTCATGTCCCGTGGCGAGTGGCCGCGCTGTCTCTTTGCCGCGAATAGCCGTGCGGGTGAGTTCTGCACTTCACCCGGGGCGTTATGCCCAGCTTTGTGTGAAATGGTGCATTTGTTCCAGCATTGCTGTCGATCTCCTGCGTCAGGATCTGCATTGAGGAGAAGGTTCCTGCGGCAGGTGCTCGACAACGGGCTTCGAGTCTCATTTCCGGACGCGCCCGGTGGCGTATCACTACAGGTGAGGTGGCCTCAACTCCGGCATCAGACAAGCAAATCCATTGCGACACTAGGGTGATTCACGTGTCTGGTAATTGAAAGTCCGTAGATACATGCCGTATGTGCGAAGTGAATGACCATCGAAAAGGGGCCCGCGCGGCCGGTGCTTGCCGGCGTGGCCGCGTGGACCCCTTCGATGAGCCGCCGTGCCCACACGTTGAGAGACAAGGAAACTCACATGCAGCCTACTGGCCGTCGACCTGCGCAAACCCGCCGGACGCCCCGGTGGATCCGCCGATACGGCCGCCTCATCGCGGTCCACGCCCTCAAGGGCGCCGCCGGCGCGGTCGGCGCTGCTGCCGTCAGCGCCGCCATCTGGTGGTTGCAGCGCTGAGGACGCGGACGGCAGGACCGGCCCGCCCGGCGGAGTGTCTTCGGCCGGCGTGCGGTCGTTGGACCGGGCGCCGCCCCGCCACCCCACTCGGGGGCGACCTCCGGCTGCGCCCCGCGGCCGCGCCGTCCGGCAATGCCGCACCCCGGCGTCCGGACCGTCCGCGGCCGCGCAGCCGATCCCCGGGGGCGGCCGGCCGCGGAGACCGGCCGCCCCCGCGGGAGCGCTGTGCAGGGCTTCGGGGGGCCGACCCTCACGCCACGTGATGGTGCATGATCGCGGCGTGAGCGTGTGGTGGACGAGACACGGGGACGATTCCCTGGCCCAACTGGCGGCCCTGCTGGCGTACTTCGGCGCCGATCCGCTGGACGACCCGGGGACCGGCGAACTCGCCCGCACCGCCGCAGCCCTGGCGGGGGAGTACCGGGCCAGCACCCGCGGCGAGCCGATCCGCGCCGCCGCCGCGCTGCTGCAGGAGGCCGCCGGCGAACTCCAGGCGGCCGACCGCTTCCGCGGCACCCTGCTGCCGTCGCCTGCCGCCACCTGCGCTGCGCCATGGCCCTGCTGGTGCGGGCCCGCGCAGCCCTCGAGGCATCTGGCCCGGCCGCCGGCGGACAAGGTGCCCGTGCCGGGGCGGCCCGGTAGCGGTCCCGTCCCGCGGCCGCCGCTCCCCGGGCCGCCCGGCAGTCCGCGCCGCGCCGGTGTCCGGACCGGGTGCTGACGAGATGTCGGGGCGGAGATGCGAGTGGCTCCCGGGGAGACAATGGCATGAACCCCGGGAGCCGCGTCGATCTTCTCACCCCCGAACCGGTGCGAGGTGACGGGGTCGGTAGGGGCGGCGTGGAGCGCGGGCGGCCGGTCACTGGTTCGGGTGTTTCCGGGCGCGCCCGTGCCGTGTTCTGGCATACCTGGACAGCGGAGATACCCGAGGCGTGCTCGGGCCGGGAGAAAGAGGATGAGTTCGTGCTGGTGGAGGTCGCCGGCGAGCGTGCACACCGCGACGGCACCGACCAGCTCCACACCGGTCCTCACCTCACCCGGCACCCTCAGGCCCTCCTTCCCGCCGACCACCCGGCGGCGGGCCGACACACCACCAACAGGAACACTGGGACGGGTACGGGTGCGTACCCGTATCCTGGTGGGCGAGTGGAAGGAACCTGCCCCATGGCCGACGCCAACGTGCGGATCCCCGCCGAGGCCCGCGACCGCCTCGCCGAGATCGCCGCCGCCGAGCACCTGTCCCTGCGCGCCTACCTGGCCCGCCTCGCCAACACGCTGCTCACCCCCGCCGAACGCGCGGAACGCGCCGCGCAGGCCCGTCAGCGCCTGCACGCCTGGAACGGCTACGACCCGGACGCCGCGCGCACCGAGGAGCTGGACGCCGAGCTCGACCGCCGCCTGGCCCAGGCACAGGGCCGGTGAGCGGCCTGCACGTCGTCTTCGACGACACCGCCATGGTCGCCGCAGGCCGCGGCAACCTCCTCGCCTCGCGGCTCATCCACCGCGCCCACGCCGAGGCGGGCTGGTACCTCTACGCCCCCACCTGCGCCCTCGTCGAAGCCGACCGGGCCCGTCCCGGCACCGCCGAGCACTTCGCCGCCCTCCCGGCGGTGACCGTCCTGGACCTGGACCTGCCCGCAGCCCTCGCGATCGCAAGCGACACCACCTGGGCCCACGCCCATACCCGCTACGCCGCTACCCCTACGCCGGAGCGCCCGGAAGGGGCGGTTGTCGCCACCGTCGATGCGAGGCGGTGGAACGCCGAGCCGGTCCGGATCATCGACCTCACACCCTGATTCCCGCCAGGCCGCGACCCTCCCGCCGCTCCGACGCGGCCCCGCCGATGTCGGGACGGCCGGTGGTCGGCGGGGTGTCAGGGCAGGCGGAGGGTCTGTCCGGTGAGGATGAGGTCGGGGTTGTCGCCGATGGTGTCGTGGTTGGCGGCGTAGAGGGCGGGCCAGCCGCCGGGGACCTGCAGGGTCTGGGCGATGCCGTCGAGGGTGTCGCCGTCCTGCACCACGACCGTGGCGGTGCCGTCATCGGCAGGGCCTGTCTCGGTGGCCGTGTCGGGCTCGGCAGCCGCCACGCTGCCCGCGGCCGGCTGCTTGGCGGCTGGCCGCTGGGTGGCGGGCTGCCGGGCCGGGCGCGGTGCGGGGACCGCGTGGTGGGTGCTGGTGGCGTGTCCGGCGCGTGCGCCGCAGGCGGGCCACGGGGTGAGGCCGCGGCGGTGGGCGAGGTGTTCGGCGACGGCGATCTGCTGCTCGCGGGTGGCGAGGTCGGGGCGGGGCGCGTAGGCGGTGCCGCCGTTGGCGCGCCAGGTGGCCTGGTTGAACTGCAGGCCGCCGTAGTAGCCGTTGCCGGTGTTGGCGTTCCAGCGGCGGCCGCTCTCGCACGCCGCGATCTTGTCCCAGTCGATGTTCTGCCCGGCGGCCGGTGCGGCCTCGGCCGCCGCATCAACGGCGGCGGCCGCGAGGGCGGCAGGCCGCTGCGGGGCGGCCTGCGCGGGGCCGACGAACGCGGCCCACAGGCCAGCGGCGCAGGCGAGGGCGAGGAGGAACTGCAGGATCCGGTGGGCGATGGACACAGCGGAACACTCCCCGAGAGGGTCGGCGATGGGGCGGCCGGCGCCCCGGGGCACCGCCCTTCCACCGTTGCCACACTCCACCGCCCGCGCCCGGCCGACATTCCGCAGGGGTCACCCGCCCGGCCGCGCGTAGCCACTCGGGCGCACCACGCCGCCCGACGCTGCTTCCCGTGCCCGGCCCGATCGGGTGGCCGGCACCTGGCCGGCACCGGCGGACGGTTCTCGCCTGGTGCCGGAACGAGTGACGAAGGGTCAGGCGGTCCTCAGGGCGGTCACCAGTGGGGACAGGTCGATGACGGGGGTGTCGTCGGGCGCGTAGTTGATCGTCCAGTGCGGCTCGGCCGGATCGGCGGTGAGGATCGCCAGGCCGGCCAGCTCCTCCCAGCTGGCGGCCGGTGGGTAGGGGCGCAGCACCGCGTACGGGGCGCCGTCGACGAGCAGCGGCACCCCGCCGCCCCAGTGGGGGTCGGCGAACGCGCCGTGGTCCAGGTAAGGAGTGCTTGCGCTGGTCTCGGCCGCCCAGTGGGCCGCGGCGTCCTCCAGCTTCCAGCGCCGGACCATGGTGAGCTTGTTGCGCCACGCCTCCACGGCCTCCCCGCCCTGGAGCCGGTGCGCGTGGCTGTTGGACTCGCGGCGCCGGGCCTGCTCGCGGCGGGCGAGCGAAGCCTCCCGCTCCCGCTCGGCCTGCCCGGCGCGGGCGAGGTCTTCGCGGTCCGCCCGGTCGTGCTCGGCCGCGGTCGCCGCATAGGCCGGAGCGCTCCAGTGCCCCTGCCACGGCCGCCCGTCCGCGCGCAGCCGGTACCTCCCGTCCGCGGGCGCCCGGTACGGCGCGATACGGCCCGCGAGGACCCAGGCCACGAAGTCGCCCAGCGCCGGGGTGACGCTCTGCCAGTCGCCGTGTCCCCGCGCGCACGCACACCACCGCGTGCACGCCTGCACCTGGAACCGGGCGAGACCCGCGGCGACCTGCCAACCGGCCGGCCCGCCGTCCGGCGCGGTGCCGGGCGCGGTGACGCGGATCGAGGGCACCGACCCCAGCCACGGCCGGGGCCGGGCGGCCACCCAGCACACCGCGACACCGTCACGGGCGAGGCGTGCGGTGCGCGCCCGTATCTCGTCCTCGGTGATCGCCGACAGCTGCGCCTCCCACGCGATGCGGCGGGTGCCGTCGGGGGAGGTGGCCATCACGTCCGCCCGCCAGGTGCCGTGCGGTGCGCGGACCTCCAGCTCGGCGAACCGGCCGGCCGCCCGGATCTCGGTGGCGAGCTGCAGCTTGAGCAGGTGGTGTTCCATCGACTCCCCGGCGAGCGCGCAGCGCGGCGCCCCGGCGTCGTGGGCGAAGAACCGCATCCGGGTGGGGGAGAGTTTGGCGTGCATGCCGTGCCCGCACTCCGGGCAGGCCGGCGGCACGCGTGGGCGCGCCCGGTGGACGGCCGTCCAGGCCCAGCCGCACCCGAGGTCGTCCTGGCTGGCATCCAGCCGGCCCCGCTGCGCGTGCATCGCGGTGAACGCCACACCCCGCCCCTTCGTCCGGCCAGGACCCTCCCCGGCCCCGCCCCCGATCCCTTCCCCTGCCCGTACCCGGCCCACCCCACCAGGTACGGTGCCGCACACCACCGCGCGCCCGGCCGCTACCGGCAAACTCGTCCCCGGGCCCGCGGCCGCGTCCGGCGCTGGTCCTTGTCCGGTATGGCCTCGCGTGTCGGGCGGCCAGCAGGTGGGATGGTGGTGCGCCACGGGACAGGATCGATCACCACCGCGTGGCCGGCGAGCACTCCCGCCGGTCGGGCACGGCAACGACCCGACCCGCGCACGAAGTGGCCCCTGACGAGGAGATGGCACCGATCTTGGCAACCGACTACGACGCCCCCCGCGACACCGGCGACGGCAGCGGCAGCGGCAGCGGCAGCGGCAGCGACGAGAGTATCGGGGCGCTGAAGGGGCGGCGTGACGACAAACAGAGCGGCGCGGTCGACGCCGACGCAGAGGCCGTCGAGGGGCTGGAGCTTCCGGGCGCGGACCTGTCCGGCGAGGAACTCACCGTCCAGGTCGTGCCGCTCCAGGCGGACGAGTTCACCTGCATGACCTGCTTCCTGGTCCATCACCGCACCCAACTCGCCGGCGAGGACAAGAACGGCCAACTCATCTGCCGCGACTGCGCCCCCTGACCACGGCCCGCCACACGGCGCTGGCAGGGAAGGACGCCACGGGCGCGCGGGCCGGCCGCCCGGGGCTACCGGATCTCGACGAAATTCCGCTGTTTGTCCTCCGACAGGTCGTGGAGGAACCGGGCGTCCCCGTAGGCCGCCCACTTGGCTTCGACGGCCTCCTCCTCGGTCGCCCCGGCGAGGGGCACCCAGGCCGCGCTGCACCAGGGCTCGTCACCAGCGGGAAAACGATGAAGTCTGCCGTGGTCGAAGCACCAGGCGTAGGCGAACGACGTGGTGGGAACGCGGGAAACCTCCTGCACGACCGGCGTGGAAGCGAGGCGCGACACCGTCTTTGACACCGGCGGGGACGCCGCGCCCCAGCATGCCACCCGGGAGCCGACCGACCCGGCCCTTCCGTCGTCAGCCTTCCCGGACCAGGCCGTTGGTGAGCTGCGTGATCTCGGAAGGCGACAAGTCGTGCAGGTGCCCGCGCTCGGCTGCGCCGAGCAGCTCGGTGGTGATGGCTTCGCGCCATGCCTGTGCCGGTATGCCTCGGAGCCGGGCCGCTTCCGCGCTCATCTCGACCAGCACTCGCGCGGTGCCGGGGTCGGCCTCGATGACGGCGACGGTGAGGACCTGGGCCATGAGAACGGCCGGGTCTTCGCAGGAGGCGGCGGCGCCGGCGCTGGCGTGGTAGAGCCAGCACGCGAGCTGCTCGGGCTGTTCGGCGGACACTCCGGCCGCGATGGACGCCCAGATGCCCGGGGTGTCCAGTGGCATCCAGGCCGTGGGGCGGGTCAACGCGGTTGTCACCGGACCGGGCCGCCACTGGTCGGCCTCTGCCTGGGCGAGCCAGAGTGCCGGGTCGGGCGGGAGGTCGACGACGTGTCCGGCCAGCCAAGCGGCGTCATCGGCCCGGGCCGTGTCTGCCTCGCGCTTGTGTACGGCCAGGACGTGGGTGAGGGCGCGCGTGCCGAAAGCGAGGACACCAGCCGCGCGGGCGGCCTCCCGCACGTACAGGTCATCGCACCACAGGGGACGCCCGCTGGTGATCGCGACCTGCAGCGGGGCGGCCCAGCCGCCCTCCACGTCCACGCTGAGAGCGTTGTCGGGCTGTGTGGGGGAGTGGCCGGCCGGCTGGCCGCCGTCCAGTGCGGCCTGGGCGGCCGCGAGGCCGGTCACGGGCATCAACGTGAGGTCTGCTGCGGCCTTGAGCACGGCGGCGGTCACGGCGGCGAGATGTGTTCGGGCGTCGTCGGACAGGACGGTGGTCTCGATGGTTTCGCCGTCCGGGCCCAGGCCTGCGGTGAAGGAGGAGGCCTGGAGACGCTGGACCGCGCCCTCGGTCAGCAGGATGTCGTCCATGCACACCGTCGGCATCTCGAGGGCGGCGAAGTGGGCGAGCAGGCGGTCCCACCGGCCGGGCAACAGGCCGGTGACGACCAGGGCGCTGGGGTCGATGACCACGGTGCCGTCCAGGGCCGCGGCGGCGGCGCTGTGCTCGGCTTCGGTGACGGCGGGGTCGGTGCTGCAGGCGGGGATGAGCCCGGCAGTGCGCTGGATGAGGGAGAGAAGGTAGGGGCGGCGGATGCTGCTCGCGGCCAGGCCGAGTGCGGCGTCGCCGTCGCGGATGGCCTTGCAGACCTGCCGGTGGGTCTCGTCCAGGTCCGCATGTTCGGCCAGGATCGCCCGCAGGGAAGCCGCATCCGGGATGCCGGTCACGGTGATGAGGCTGCCGTTCGGGTAACGCTTGCTGTAGTCGGCGAGCGCGGTGGCGGCCCGGGTCCGCAGCGCGGCGAGTTCGGCATCGTCGGGGCGCCGGGCCCACGGGGCGCCGAAGCGGGCGCTGTCGGGGTCGTGCGCGACGGCCAGCACGCGATCGACGGCGTCCAGAGCACGGGAGGCGACCTCCTCGACGTCCGCGAACCGGTCGTACAAATCCAGCACGGCACGGGCGCTGCTCACAGTCCACGGCTGACGAGACGTCAAGGGAATCCAGATCAGGGCCGCCGTACAGTTGGTGGGCGCCGCCCCGAAGCGCTGGCACACCGCCCAGGCCTCGTCCCACCTCCGCAGGTTGTACAGGGCGCCGGTCCGGCACCACACGAAGTCCTCCGCGAGCGGTTCGACGCCGAGCAGCGCTGCAGGCTCAGCATCCGTGTGGGCCCGGGCGATCTCGTCCAGCCCGCTCTGCGCGTGCTCCGCGGCCGCGCTCCACTCCTCCTCCAGGTAGGCCTGGCGCACCAGCCCGTGGAAGAGCCGCAGCCGGATCTGCCGGGGTACGCCGGGCCGGGCCAGCAGGCGCAGTGACTGGGCGCGGGCCGCCTGGTGGTCGCCGGCGTGGCGCAGCATGTCGAGCGCGGCCAGTTCCAGGGACGGGTCGGCGAGGCGGGCGGCACCGTCCTGGAGGACCTGCACGGCCTGCCCCGGCTCACCGTCGGACTTGTGCATGTCGGCGAGGGCGAGGACAGCGTGCACGCTGGTGCGGCCGCAGCAACCGTGTGGCACCGGCCGAGTCCCCCCGATGATGGTGGGCCCGGGCACCCATCACCGCGTGGACGTCACGTCGCACGACACCGGCAGCGAGCATCGCCTCCAACCCCGGCATCGGCCACTGACCCAGATCGGTCAGCCGCTGCAGCGCAACGAACCGAAGCTCGTCCGTGCCCGCCGCCTCCAGGGCCGCCCTCCACAGAGCCAGCTGCAACTCGGCAGGCGCCCCAACAGCGGCCGCACGTGCGGCCGCGAGCTCCGAGGAGTGCAGCGGGGACGAGCTCGTTGAGCGCGCGGCGAACGCGTCGCCGAGGTCGATCCGGCCGTCGCGGTAGGCGACCCGGGCAGCGAACGCGGCCAGGCGCGGCCCGCCGGCCTCACCGTCGGTGGCCTCACCCTCGGGCGCCGGCAGCGCCGCCGAGAGCGCTGCGTCCACGTCGGGCAGGAGGAGACGAGCCCGCAGCAGCACCTCGGCGGCCACGCCGCTGGGACCGGCCCAGCGTCGCCGGTCCGCCCGGGCCGCTTCCGCCAACCACAGCGCCTCCCGAAGATCGCCATCGCGGCCCGGCGAGGTATCCGTGTCGAGCCTGCTCAGCAGTGTCTGGGCGACATGGAGCTGGGAGGTCGCGCTGCCCGGGCACAGCGCCAGCGCCGCCCGGTAGTGGTCCAGCGCCTCCTCCAGATCCTGGCGGCGAGTGGCCTGCTCGCCCAGGAACAGGCGCGCGGTCGCGCTCTCCTCCCAGTCCTCTGCCACTGACCGGGACAGGCCCGGCGGGACCGGCACCGGTCCGGGCAGTCCCCGGTGATCGAGCACCGCCAGACCGACGGCGGCCAGTACCCGGCCGCCGTCCATAGCGCTCGCGGCCTCCAGCGTCTCCCGAGCGCGCGCCGGGTCCTCGGTGATCTCGAACAGACCTGCGACGGCTCGCCAGCGCCCGAGCGGGACGGCGCCCGCGGCGGCGGCGCGGCGGTAGGCCTCGGCAGCCCGGACCGCCAGGCCGTGCTCGTTGGCATAGCCGCCGACCGCCAGCCACACCTCGTGCTCGGACGGCCCCTTCCAACCCGCCAGCTCGCCCTTGCGCCGGGCAAGCCACTCAGGCGTCTTCTCCAGCAGCAGCTCGCAAGCGGCATCGGGGGTGTGACGCATCTCGGCGAGCGTCGAGGCCAGGCGCTCGACCGGCCGGCGTGCGCTGATGTCGGTGAGGGGGGTGCAGCTGTGCAAGCGGGAAAGCACCGCCACTGCTTCACGGGGCAGCTTGCCGAGATCCACACCGAAGTCGGCCAGAGTGCGGTCGCCGCCTTCCCGGACCACCTCAGTCAGGGCCGACAGGGACGTACGGGCACCAGCACCAAGCACCTGACCGGCAGGCACCTTGATCTTCCAGCCCTCCCCGGTGGAGCGGACCGTGTCAGTGGTGACGGCCTGCCAGTAGACAGCCCGACTCTCCAGGTCGACCAGGGCGACGATCACCGGGCAGTCGTGGTTCAACCAGTACTGGCGATACTTGTCCTCGAAGGGGAACCACCAGCCGTCGTCGCCAGCAGGCCGCTCGGCTCGGCCAGGCCTACTTCCAGGACGGCGGCCGCCGCGCCCGCGGCCTCCAGGTCACCCTCACCGGACTCGACTGGGCCGACTTCTCCGTCTGAACGGTCAGTTAAGCGTTTCGCAGTTCCGACCTGCGTCCGCCACGCCCCGGGCTTCGCCCGCCCCGAGGCGTGGCGGAACGACCCGGTGGGGGCGAAAAAGCCGCACAGCAGGTCTTGAAGGTCCTGCTCGGCCAGGACTCCCACCACGACCCGTACCTGGAACTGCTGCGCCTGGCGCCGGGAGCGAGCACATCGACTCCGAGGTGGTGGTCACCCTGATCGTGCCCGGCGCGCTGGTGACCGGTCAGGTCATGCCAGGTGCGGTCTGGGAGCAGGTGTTTGCCGGTGAGCTGGACGACTACGACCTGCGCCGGGCCGTGGGGACGGCCCGCGACCGGATCGAGGAGAATAGCGACAAGGGCCGTCGCCTACCGCCCGACCGCCGGTTCCTCCACCTGCGGGACGTCACCGTCCGGGCCGGCCACACCTCCTACACCTTGCCGTTCTGGCGCGGCCCGGTCGCCGCGGTCAGCGGCTGGACGCTTGGCAAGCCCGAGAAGAACTGATCGCTCCGCAGGGCAGGATGAGCAGCCCCCGGCGGGGACGGGAACCGTCATCGACGCCGAGATTGTCGACGACCCGCTGCTGGACTGGCGGATCGCCCTCAAGGGCCTCCAGCACGCCTACAAGGCCCTCGCCCCCGCAGCCCACCTCGCCGTCCGCGAGGCCGACCCGCAGGCTGCGACGCACTGTTCGCCGAGATTCAGAAGACAGCGGCCGAAGTCGTCCGCCGGGCGAGGACCGTCGAGGCCGGCTGACGTGCGCGGTGCGAGAGGGCGCCGACCGGACGCACGCCGTCGGCCGGCGTGCGCAGTGCGAGGGCGTCCGGGTCCTGGGGTGCAGGCGGGGTGAGGGGCTCCCACACGGAGTCGCCGATGTAGCGCCATGTCGCCTCAGAGAGCCAGCCGAGGTTGAGGCGGAAGTCGCGGGCCAGTCGCAGGCCCTGGCGCAAACAGCCGACGAGCAGCATCCGGTCCTGCACGGTGCTGGAGGTACATTGCTCACCCGGGCCCGCGAAGGCCTGCTCGGTCGCGCGGCGCCAGTCGCGCTGCGACCAGCGGTCGTCCGCCTGGTCGTCGGCGCCGCGGATGGTGGAGCGGATGAGGGCGTGGAGGTGGAAGGGCCACAGACCGAAGGCATTCTTGCCGATGAACGGCCACTCGGTCAGGCGCTGGGAGGCCGCCATCCACAGGGTGACGGCCGACAGTGTTTTCCAGGACCGAGTGCGGACACCGATCCAACCGGCCGGGCCCATCGGACCCACGACGGTGCCCTCTAGCTGATCAGGGCAAGGCGCGTGCTCTGTCCTTCACCTCCTAGGGTTAAGGCATGACGATGACGCCGCAGGAGCTGCAAGCCCAGGAGCCGACTCTGGAACTGCTTAACAGTGAGATCGCGTCGCGCATGGCGAGGCAGTCGGATTCGGGTGCGAAGGTGGACACGAAGGCAGTCTTCCTCGTTGGGTTCGCGGCTGCGGCTGCCCAGTTCCTGGTCTCTCGTAGTTTCGAACCGGTCACCGGTATCGCAGCTTTGCTGGCGTACGCGGTTGCCATCGCCTTCGGCATCTCGATCTTCCACCTTGCCGACTACGAGGACATCGAGCCGCGAGAGGTTCTGGAGAGCTACGCGCGGTCCTCGCGGGGGGCCGCGTTGATGGCACTAGCTGCGACGAGGGTCCAGATGTTCGAGCAGAACGGCACGCTGCACAAGCGTAAGGCAGGTCGGTGGGCGGTCAGCTTGGCCGCCGTCGCAGCCGGGATTTGTCTCTCCTGTGTCGCTGTCCTCCTGCACACTGGTGACCATGACAGACCCACAGGCCCAGGAAAACCCACCTCCTCCCCCACCTCCTCCTTCACCTCCGCAGCCAGTCAGTCTCACTGACGCCTTCGCGAACCCGGCCATCGTGAGCGTGGAGAAGAGGGAAGCGGGCAGACCAGCGCCTCACAAGGGCGGCAGAGGCAAGCCCGCCGGACAGCGCTGAGACACAGGCCTCTCCCCAAAGCATCGGCTCTCGGGGAGGGGCCTTCGCCCAAGGCCAGGTAGTAACGGTTTTCCGCTGGTGGAAAGGGCGTTGGTGACCACCGCGTGGTGGCGTAGAGGCCGGAGCCGAGCTTGTGGATGAGGCCGTTGGTAGCCAAGCGGTTGAGCTGTCTGTACATGGTCTCCAGGGCCACGTCGCCGAAGCGGGCCGCGATGTCGCGGGGCCGCCAGTCCAGCACACGTTTCTGCCGCCCTGTCAGCCGAAGAAGGCAAAAGTGTCGGGGGTTGCAAATAGGCTTCTCGTGAGCTTCACGCGCGGCCGAAGACCGGCCCAGCTCAAGCAGGTAGGAGTGCTAGGTATGGCCGAGAAGAAGGTCGTCTTCGTGGCGTTCGCGATCGAGGACGAGCGGCAGAGGGACTTCCTCAAGGGGCAGTCTCTCAGCCCGCGCGCGCCGTACGAGTTCATTGACATGTCAGTCAAGGAGGCCTACGAGTCCGGGTGGAAGGACAAGGTCCGCACCCGTATCCGGCGCTCCGACGGCGTGATCGTGCTAGTGAGCAAGAACTCGCTGACGTCGGAGGGGCAGAAGTGGGAGATCCAGTGCGCGAAGGATGAGGGCAAGAAGATCCGTGGGATCTGGGCGTACAGCGATGACCGGACGCAGCTCGCCGGCGTAACGACTGTCGCCTGGAGCGACGCGAACATCTCCTCGTTCATCGACTCGCTCTGAGGCAGACATGATGCGTAAGGCCCTCATCGTTGGGATCGACTACTACGAGAACATCGGTTCGCTCAACGGCGCGGTCAACGACGCGCACAGCGTCAAGACGACCTTGGAGCGCAACGCCGACGGCACCCGCAATTTCGCGCAGCCGAATCTCATGACGAGCACCGGACCGGGATCGGACGTCACTCGCGCCGAGCTGCGCGAAGCGATCGAGCACCTCTTTCGGGATGATGCAGAGATCGCACTGCTGTACTTCTCGGGCCACGGTTACATCGACGGCATCGGCGGCTACCTCTGCGCGAGCGACTTCGCCAGCGAGCACGACGGCCTCTCGCTCGCGGACATCATGGGCTACGCCAACCAGTCGCCGGCAAAGAACAAGGTGATCATCCTCGACAGCTGCCACAGCGGCGCGGCCGGCGGCAGCGCGGTCTCCGCGAAGGTCGCAGAGATCTCCGAGGGCATCACGATCCTCACTGCGTCAGCGGCGAATCAATACGCAATGGAGACGGGCGGCTCGGGCGTCTTCACGAGCCTACTCGTGGACGCCCTCAGCGGGGCTGCGGCCAACCTTATCGGCGACGTCACGCCGGGCAGCGTCTACGCCCACGTGGACCAGTCCCTCGGCCCGTGGTCGCAGCGGCCGATCTTCAAGACGAACGTCAAGGAGTTCGTGTCGCTGCGGAAGGCCGACGCCCCGATCGAGCTCGAGAAGTTGCAGAAGCTTGTCGAGTTGTTCGAGGAGCCCACCACCCAGCTCCAACTGGATCCCAGCTACGAGCCTGAGCGCACCGGACTGGAGGACCCCTCGGTCCCGGAGCCGGACCCGCTCAAGACCGCGGACTTCGGAATTCTGCAGGCGCTGGTGCGTGTCAACCTGGTGCGCCCAGTGGGCGCACCGCACATGTGGCACGCGGCCATCGGCTCCAAGGCGTGCGAGCTAACCGTGCTGGGCCAGCACTACTGGTCGCTCGTGAAGCAGGGGTTGATCTGATGCCGGATGCAGCTGGAATCCGCGCAGCGCTCGAAGACCATCAGGCAATCGACCGCCTCGCGGCGGTCGAACACGACCGTTGGGCGCATTGGCAGCAGTACCTGCACGACCAGTGCGAGCGGCGCGACGACGGCTCATTGGTGATCCCCGCAGAGCTCGTCTCCCGATGGGAGGAGCAGATCCGCACCCCCTACATGGATCTGACGCCCGAGGAACAGGAGAGCGACCGCGAGCAGGTACATCGATACCTGCCCACAGTGATCGAGATCCTGACCGACTGAAACCGGCTCCGGCAGAGACCCCCGAGGCGTTGCCTTGGGGGTCGTTCTCTGTCTGGACTTCTCCACTGGCTTCGCTCATGAAGACGGACAGCGTTTGTCGATGACTTTGGGCAGCAATCGGTGATTACTGGGCCTCAACATGTCGACGAGTTTTGACGGCACTGGAGGACTTCCCGGCTGCCGCTTGTGCTCGGACCGTGCCCGCGACGTTCAGGCGACGGATGGACGCCTTGGATCGGTCGGGACGATCGCGTGCTCGTCGAAGAGCTGTTCAAGGGCTTCGTGACCCTGCTCTCGGCGGTATGCCATCTCGGCTGCGGTGACCGGCAGGGCCCAGAGGATGCGGGCATGGCCGTCCGGCAGCGGGCAGTGCTCCAGGTCAGGGCGAAGCCCCCTTCCTTTCGCTCAACAGCGCGATCGTCGCAGTGATCGCAGGTGCCTCAGGTAGGCAACTGGGCTCCGCATCGGTGTGGTTGCTGGTCGCCGGCCTGATCATCCTGCTGGTGCAGTGCCTGACGTGGTTCGTCATGGTGCGCTCCTACCGTCAGCTCAACGCGGCCAAGTACGAGGTGATCGGCGCTCTCGAGGAACGCCTTCCCGGGTACGTCTACTCCCGGGCGGAATGGGCCGCTCTCGGCGAAGGGCATGACTGGCGGAGGTACATCCCCCTGACCCACGTCGAGCAGTGGGTGCCGCTGACCTTCGCGATGGCCTATCTTCTGGGATTCGTCGCCGTCCTGGCCTGAGCCGACTCTCGGGACCGAGTACGGCGAAGCGCTCACACCGAGTGCCGCTGCCCGGCAGCCCTTGCCCGGGCGGCGGCTTGGATGGCCCCGGCATAGGGCAGATCCTTACGCTGGGTGGCCGGGGCGAGTTCATCGAAAGGCACGAGTGCCGCATGGCCCGGGTCCCGGATCTCCATCCAGGCGGCCCAGGCGTCGTGGACATCGGACGCGGTGACCTGTTCCCCTTTGGACCGCATGAGCACCGCGTAGAGAACGAAGAGGTCGTTCGCATCCGCCGGCGGTCGGGCCTCCGGCGGAAGCAGTTCGCGGATCAGCCGGGCGTCCTCACGCAGATAGCTCATGCGCAGAGTATGTCGACGAGGACACCGGCACACAACGACCGTCACATGCGTGGGGATGCGACGCTGCGTCGCAATACCCGTCACCGAGGAATCATCTCGTCATGGACCTCGGGGACACCGGCCGCCGAGTGTGCGGTCTCAAACCGCGTTCAAGCCGGTCACTCGGGCAACCTCGTCGACGAGTACGTGAAGCGCCGCGGCAGCCGCCGGGGCGACCTGCATCGCTGCGGCCAGTGATGCAGCCGTTCGTCGCGCGAAGTCGCAGGCCTCCGCCTCGCGCCCAGGCAGTTTGGCAAGGCACAGGCTCAGCCAGCCCTGGACTCGCAGCAGGTCCACCACCGCCTCTCGGACGGACAACAGACGCTCTTCGCACACGGCGACCGCTTCGAGGTAGAGCGCTGCGCCCTCCTCCAGCATGCCGGCTTCCGCGCGGCACAGCCCCAGGTTCACCAGCGAGGTGTACAGATCAACCCGAGCCTCATCGGAGTCAAGCGGCGCCGCACGCCGGATGTCCAGTGCCTCGGAGAACGCCCGGTCAGCCGCTTCGAGGTCCTCGCGTTGATGCTCCAGGGTTCCCAGGTTGTTGAGGCTCACCGCCAGATCACGCTGGTAACTGCCTTGGTCCGCAACAAGTTTGCGCAGTAGGCTCACAGAGTGGGCACAATTGACCGTGGCCCAGCTGAGGTCGCCGCCGCGTCCCTGGCACATCGCCCAGTCCCGGCAGATGCTCGCCACCACCCATCGGCGCAGGGCATCGTCAGGGTCGGTTGCGCGCAACGCGCAGATGACAGCGGCCTGGTAGAAGTAGGTCGCTGCCGCGCTGTCACTGCGCTCTGCATCCTCGGCGACTTCGACGAGCTTGACCGCGGTCGTGATGCTCGCGGGCAGTGCCAGCGTGTCGGCCGCAGGCATGAAATGGGCCTCGTTGTCCGGTGGGCCGCCGGGATGGATCTGTTCTGCCATCTTCCCGTACCTGGCCGACAGCGAAGGCAGCGACAAGGCCAAGTCGGAATCGTTGACGATATACAGCAGATGCAGGTACCACAGCGCCTCACGAACAGCCGGGAAGTCGGCAATGGCCAGACCAAGTCCGTACAGCTTGTGGGCGACCGGCCATGCGCCTGGGAAGGTGAAGTGGCTGAAGTCGATGCCAGCGGACTTGATCGCCGCCCAGTAGGTGTCGTCGAACATGACGCGCAGTAGCCGCAGGCCATGCCAAAGAAATTTCGCGGTCTCTGCAAATTCCGCTGACTCGGTGAACGACGGTTCCAGGTAGGTGAATTCTGCCTTGAGGGCGTGCGACAAAGCCGTCGGCGGAGGTGGATCGCGCACCCACGATGCCAGCAAGGGTCGCAGCTCCTCGGGGAATGCCGTCGTACCGCCGGCCGTATCAGGGCGGAACTCGAAGACATGCGGGAAGTCGGCCAGGCGGGCTCTCACAAGCTCCAGGCCGCCATCAGCGCGGGCGGGGGTGTCGCCAGGGTCGAGCAACACGACGGCACAGCGGTCGGTACGGGCAAACCGGCGGATCAGCTCGAATTCCTGTACGACACCAACCGCCATGTCGCTGACAAGGAACACGATGGCCGACGCCGACTGGATCAGGTCCGCCGCGACCGCCACCCAGTTCCGGCCGTGGGTGGACAGGACGGCGGCCTCGCCCTCGCCCTCGTCAAGGTCAGCCAGCAGGGCGTCGGACCCGCCGTGCAATTTGATGATCGGGATCTCGTCGCCGGACAGGCTGTGTTTCACCCAGGCTTGAAGCTTGATCGAATGCATCGCGAAACCTGCCATGAATAACCCGTCCGCCTGCGTGGTGCGATGCTCCGCAGAAAAGCTCCGCAAGAACAATATGAACGGTCGGCGCTGGTCACGGCAGTCGCGCAGGATGGCCTGCGAGCGCAAGTGCTCATCGAGCAGCTTGCGTATGCGGTAGCTAGGAGCATCGATGATCGCCCAGCGTTCGTCGTCGCTCGAGGGGAGATCGCCATTGATGAGCCGACCGACGGCATCGGCATCCATGCCGAACCGCGGCAGTCTGTAGTGGATGGTCACGACGGCAACGACTCCTCTGTCGACCGGCGGAGCGGCTGACCCCGATTCGTCAGCGGTCCACGCGTATCGCCTCGGCGGTTCGCCCTGCTCCGAGCCAGCCGACTGTGGCACACCGTACGCCGACGAGAACCCAGTTGGTGGCCACCGTTGCCGGAACGTAGCCGAGCGGGAAGAAAGTGCGTAGAGGTCACGCCGCCATCATCCATCCCTTCACTTCCACGGGGCCGGGAAACCAGCGAGCTGCCCGGACCAGCACGCGGCAGCACCGCCCGACTGACGGCCACCCAGCTGACAGCGTCAGGGCAGCAGACAGCACCAACCGGCCCGCTACGCCCACTCCACGCCATGTTCGGCGAGCTGCGCCAGCTGGCCCGCGGTGAGCTTGGCGCGGCGGGCCTTCTGATTGTTCAACCACGTACCCAGACCCGCGTGAACGATCTCGACAGTGTCCTCCCCGTCGGGGCCGGCCACCGCGACCTCCAGCGGCTCCTTGTGCGTACGCGGGACCCGGATGTGCCCTTCCCGCCCGGCGAACGCCGCGAGCGCCGTCAGGCCCTGCTGGAAGCGGTCCGCCCGGGAGGTTTTCGGCTTCGCCTCCGCGGCCTGCTTGGCGGCGACCAACTCCGGGTCCGCCTCGATGCCGATCGCGGTGAGCAGGTCCTGCTGGTCCTGCTCCAGGTCGGGGAAGCCGGCGCGCTGCGCCCGCACCCAGCGGCCGAGCTGCTCACCCTCGAACACCGTCTCCGCGGGCAACTGCGCCCAGTCCACGCGGCCGTCGGACTCCAGCCACCACATCCGCGCCACCGTGTAGGCGCGCTGCCAGACGATCGGCCAGGTGGGGCACCACCACGGGTCGATCTCCTCCAGCGCGCGGCGCCGCTCCGGCGCCAGCGCCCCCGCCTCGCCCGCCGGCACCTGGGCCGCCGCCCGCAGTTCTGACAGCCAGGTGCCGATCGCGTACCCGCCGACAGACGCCCGCGTAGGCACCGCCAGGCTGCCACCGTGTTCCTTCGCCCAGACCCGGGCCCAGGCCAGGCCGGCCTCGAACCGCGCGTCCGACACCGACCAGATCATCCCGAGGGCATCCAGCATCTCCACCCGATGACGCGCCAATTCACACGCCGCATGCTCAGAACGCCTGTCCGACACCCACTTGCCAAGCGGAAACTTCCCCTCTTCTCCCACCATTTCTGAATAGGGAACCTCAAGGCCGCCCGTTTCCTGGAACCAGCGTCGAGCGTGGCTAAGTCCCTCCCGCCAGTACTGATTCTGCCCCTTCAGCACCCGGGACGCGATGAACAGTGCCAGCACGTTCTCGTCCACCGGCGTCTGGAACCGCACCGGCAGCGTGAACGCACCCGACCCACCTTCACCTGACCCACCCTCACCAGGCAACATAGCAGCCTCAGCGCTGCGCCCTGCCGTCCGCTTGCCGGACTTCTGCGGCACCGCCAGGGCCTCCACCACGTGCGCGTCGTGGCTGCGGAGCGCGGTCAGAATCTTGACCAGGGGACCATAGCTGTCCGACTCCAGAATCTCCCCGGGCTCCTGTCCGGGAGCGTCTTTTCTGATCAGGGTCGGCCAGTGTGAGCTGGGCTGATCAGTTTCGGTTGCCAGCTGTTCCTGGGCTCCACGCCGTCGGCGAGGCCGGCCCTGATGCGCCACTCACTCCGGACACCCCGGGTGAGCTGGGGGTTGCCGGCTTGTGGGTGTGCGGGCCAGGTCTGGTCAGGTTGTTTGAGTGGTGGTCAGGTTCGTCGGCCGTTGGTAGGTCGGGTGGACGACCCCCTCGTGCTGACACCCGAAACGCCACGCCCGCCCGCGTGAAGGGAGCGCACCCGGCCCACCGGCAATGGGATGCGACGCACACCGCTGCGCCGACCCTTCCTCCCGGCTACTGCTCGGGTTCTTCCAGGGCCTTCATGGCTTCCTCCACCGCGCCGGCCCGCCGGTAGGCCTCGGCGGATGCCTCCCGTACGGCCTGGACCTCGCCGGGCGGGTGTCCGGCTGCCCGTAGTGTGTCGGCGAGTTCGCCGAGCGCCTGACCCTCGCGGTACGCGTCGTCCAACTCCCGGAACACGGCCACCGCACGCTCACCGGCCTCCACCGCCTGCTCGTAGGCTTCAGTGCCCCGCCACGCGGTGCCGAGGTTGTTCCACGCTAGGCCTTCGCTGTGGCGGTCGCCGAGGTCCCGGCAGATGTCAAGGTCGCGGTGGTGGGCGTTGAGGGCGTCGTCGAAGCGGCACAGCCCTTGGAGGACGAGACCGAGGTTGTTCCAGGCGCTGCCTTCGCCGCGGCGGTCACCGAGGTCACTGAAGATGTCGAGGGCGTGTTGGTGGGCGTTGAGGGCGTCGTCGAAGCGGCACAGCTCTTTGAGGACGAGACCGCGACTGTTCCATGTCGCGCCTTCGCCGTGGCGGTCGCCGAGGTCCTGGGAGATGTCGAGGGCGCGGTGGTGGGCGTTGAGGGCGTCGTCGAACCGGTGCAGCATAGTGAGGACGAGGCCTAGGTTGTTCCATGTCACGCCTTCGTTGTGGCGGTCACCGAGGTCCTGGGAGATGTCGAGGGCGTGTTGGTGGGCGTTGAGGGCGTCGTCGAAGCTGCGCAACTCCCTGAAAGCTAGGCCGAGGTTGGTCCACGTCACGCCTTCGCGGTGGCGGTCGCCGAGGGAGGTGGCCGAATCGTGGGCGAGGGTGGCGACGGCCAATTCGTCCTGCAGGTACCGGCGTGAACGCAGGAACTCCCCCAAATGGGACGCCAGATTCACGGTGGTCTCACGGTGGCCGACGGCGTGAGCGGTGTGGACGGCGGCAATGAGATTGGCACGCTCCGCGTCCAGCCAGGCCATCGCTGCGCCCCGGTCGGGGAAGCGCTTCTTGTCACCGCCCGCGGTGGGGCTGAGATGGACGGCGGCGGCTCGCGTGGTGCCGGTGTAGTACTCGAAGAGGCGGGTCAGGGCTTTGGCGCTGTGCTGGGGGCTCTGCTGGGCCTGTTCGGTGGCGTAGGCGCGGACGAGGTCGTGCATCCGCCACCGCCCGGTGTCCGGGTCCTGCCGGATGAGACTGGCGTCGGCAAGGACCTCCAGCCGCGCACGGACGTCCCTGGCCTTGCCGATCCCCGTGAAGGCAACGGCGGTCTCGGTGGACACATCCGGCCCGGGATTCACCGCAAGCATGCGGAACAGCTCCGCATGCGTGGGCGCCAACCGCCGGTAGGAGCTGGCCAGAACGGTCCGTACGGCGGCATTGCGGCCCTCCAGCACATCCAGACGCCCCGCAAGATCCTTCAGGTCACGGGCCAGTTGGGCCGGTTTGAGGTTGCGGCCCAGCTGGGCGGTGGCGATGCGCAGGGCGAGCGGCAGGTATCCGCACAGCTCGGCGATCCTGGCCGCTCCGGCGGGGTCGGCGGTGATCCGTCCGTCCTTGGGCAGGGTGATGCGCAGTGCGGTGTCCATCAGGGCGATGGCGCGTTCGGGGGTGAGGACGTCGAGGTCGACGAGGCGGGCACCGAGGTCGGGGGCGAGGTTGTCCCGGGAGGTGACCAGCATCCGGTGCGGGCCCTCCCCCGAGGGCAGGAGGTGTTCGACCTGGTCACTGCTGGAGGCGTTGTCCGTAAGGACCAGGACGCGCTCCCCGTGGCGAGCGCGGGCGGCGAGCTGGGCGCGGTAGAGGGCTGCGCGCTGGTCGGCCTCCGGCGGGATCTGATCAGGGTCGGTGCCCAGGGCGCGCAGTGCGGTGTCGAGGGCGTGGGAGGTGTCGGTGGGGGTGTCGTCGTAGCCGTGCAGGTCCAGGAACAGCACACCGGTGAACAGGCCGCGCTTGAGGGCAGCGTGGCCAGCGGCCAGGGCGAGGGTGGTCTTGCCCATCCCGCCCATCCCCAGCACGGACGCCACGACCACGGCATGCTCCGACCCACCTGCATCGGTACCAGCGCCGGAGTCCGCCGCCGGGGCGAGGAAGTCGAGCAGCTCCTCCAGGTCCTCCTCCCGGCCGGTGAACCCGGGCGGGAGGGTCGGGGGAGGGGCAAGGGGCTTCAGGGCCGGGCCAGTTGATCCCGCCACCGGTCCCGTTCTCGCGCCCGGATCCGGCCCGGGGCCTGCGGGGGCCGGCCCGTCGGGAGGGTCGGTCCTGGCTTTCTTGCTGACACTGTCGAATTCGTCGAGCTTTTCGACTAGATCGCCGTGCATTCTGCGCCAGTGGCGAATGTCCCCCAGTGGTTCTTGGAGGGGGAATCCTTCTGTCTCGGAGTGAGTTTTGCAGCCGCGGTGAAAGGCGGACACCCGGTCCCATGTGGGGACCCGGAAGATTCCGTTCTTGCCTTCGAGGAGCTCGCTGATGACGCTGGTGTTCAGGACGGTCCCGGCCGCCTTGACCAGCTGCGGCCCGGTGGGGTTGCCGGCCCTCGCCTGGAGCCGTTTCAACTCTCGCGCGAAGTCACGCAGAGCCTGCTGGGCTTGCGGGCTGTGTCCTGGCGCCATCGATGGCCCCCTGCCTGTCCGTCTCCCGTACCGCCGGCCCGTGCGCGAGTCCCGCGCGGCGGGCCGGGGTGTCCTCCCCGTGTCCACGGACCGGCGGCTGCTGGCGGCGGTCTCCGGTGATGGCCCTCGCGGGTGGTGCCGGTGGCCGGGCGTGCGGTCCGCGGTTGTCCGTACCGGTCCGTGATCGTCCGCCGGGCCGGTGGTTCACCCTAGCGTTCACCTGCGTGGATGTGGGGCGTTTCCGGGATGGTCCGGGTGTATCCGCAGATCGGCTCCGGGCCTTCCCCGGCCGGGATCGTGGTGGTTAAGCCGGCCGACTGACCCGTGTTCACCACGACCCGCCAGGGGAGGACCTGATGTCGAGCAAGCAGCGGCACACCCGCACCGAGAAGACCCCGCGCGGCGCGGCGGTCCCCGTACAGCCGACCGCACCCCACCACGTCCCGGCCGAGGCCGAGGAGCCCGTCGGGCACCTCGCTGGGCAGATCGCCCGCGGCGCCGCCTCCGGCGTCGCCCGCTCAGTCACCGACTGGATCATCGAGCAGCTCACCGAGCACTTCGGCTGACCGTCCACGACCAACTGCGAATCGGGCATCTAGCCAGGCCACAGGCCCCCGGGCAGGGTGGGGCCCGCTCACCATGGTCAGTCGTTCCAGTGCTCGAGGAGCCAGGAGGTGATGGCGCGGCTGATTCCGCTGCTGGCGCCCTTGATGGCGGCTTCCATGGCCTGCCGGCGGTCCAGGCCGGCCCAGGTGTGGTCGGCGGGCGCCTGGTCGCTCGCCGGGCGGCTTCGGCGGAGTCGTTCGATCACCTGCGTGAACTTGGTCTTGGCGGGCATTCTGTCCCCCTGGTGCCTGTACGGGTACGGGTCGGGCGAAGGGCCGGGCCAGGCTCTCCGCTCCGGTCACCAGTGGGCGGCTCCCGCAGGTATTGCGGACAGCCGACTGACAAGGCCCGCCGGCATCGCGCCTGTTGCGGCGGGCGCGGCAACGGGTGAAAGGGCGACATGGCGGACGAATCGGACCGGTTACCGGCAAGAGCGGGACGGCCCGAACTGCCCGACCTGCCCGCGAAATGGCAGAGCGCACCGCTGAACCCGGCCGCCCTGACCGACCCGGAGTACGCCTTCGTGGCGTGGCTGCGCCGGGTACTGAAGGCCGCAGCCGACTCGCCGAGCCAGACGAACGCCGCGGAACGCATGGGGATCGACCCGGCGCTCCTGTCGCGCCTGCTCAAGGCGGACCGGGTGAGCGAGGCAGTGGTGCTGCGCGTGTGCGACGGGATCGACCGGGCGTGGGGCAGGACGGCCCCGGCCGTGACCGCAGAACAGCGCCGGGAGGGATTGAAACGGGCGAACGACGTGCTGGCATCACGGTCCAAGCCGAACCGTGAGTTGGAGGCGAGGCGCAAGGCCGAGGACGCCCGGCAGGAACTGGAACAGGCCACCCTCGTCCAGGCGCGTCTGGAGACACGTCTGGCTTCCGCGGAGGACAAAGTGAGGTCCCTCGAGCGGACCCTGGCCGGCCTGGAGGGCGATCTCGCACTCTCCGTCGTCGACGAGGTGGAGATCCTGGCCGAGGCGCAGGCCGGCCTGGCCACCACCCGCTCCGAGCTCGCCGCCGCCCAGGAGCAAGTCCGCCTGCTGGAAAGCGACCTGGAGAGCGCCCGCATCGAGTACAAGCTGGCCAAGGCGGGGTACGAACTGCGGGAGGCCGAACTGGAGAGGGCCGCCCAGGAGGAGGCCCAGGAACGCCTGCAGGTGCAGGACCAGCTCTCGGGCACCCGAGCGCAGCTGGCCACAGCCCACGAGGAAGCGGAGGCTGCGCGCCGCAAGGCGGAGGAGAAGATCCGGAAACTGGAGCGCCAGATCGAGGCCCTCCGGGAAGAGCGACTCGAAGTCCTGCTGCCCGGCCACGCCCTCTCTGCGTCAGGCGCGCTCCTACTGAACGCCGCTCCTCATACACACGGCATGGCGCCGAGCCCCACGCTGTCCTCCCGTGTGCCCCAGCGGCCGGCCATTGCACCCTTGCCCTACCTGCCGCCGAGCGACGTTCTCCCCCCTCAGCGCTCCACCGCAGCCGCGAACAAAACCGCTGGGACTACCCGGGAGCCGTCGGCATGGGCTTACCCGCCACCCCTGACCATCCCCTCGTATGGGGAACAGCCCGCCCCCCGCCCCGATCCGCCTGACCGGCAGACCTACTGGAAGCAGTTCGTTTGGGGTAGCAAGGCGTTCCAGCCCCGGCTGGCTCTGGCGATCTGGGTGCTGACCCAACTTTTCACCTGCAGCGTCGTATCAGGCCTCATGCAACTGCTCGACCGCGAATCGCAGCGGAAGAACCAGTACGCCGCAGTCACCGCGGCGGTCCTCTTCTACGTGACCTACGTGGCTCATTCGTTTTTCATGCGTGAAACGAAATGGGACGAATTTAAGGGAGTCGCGCATATCTTACTCGGCCTCGCCACGATGACCCTGATCGCGGTCGCGATTTCCTACCCCCACGCCATCCCTGCGGTGGCGACACTTGAACACTTGCTCCAATAGTTGCCGAACCACTGACTACCGCATACCGATGGTTTTCCCCGGGGCCGGGTGCAGATCTGCGGTTTGTTGTCAGTGGTCTGGAGGTGGGTGTCAGCGGGGGAGTGGGTGACTGATTTTCCTGTTCACGGGAGTGAGGCCCACGCGCTGCGCTTCGGGATGCTCGCCGACCGCGCGCCGCGGCCTCCGTCGGCCAGGCCCCGGCCGTACTCGGGCAAGCCGCCGTCCAGGCCGGGCAAGGCGGCGCCGGGCAATCATCGCGGGTCGAAACGAGCCTCGACGGGCGGTCCGGGCCGTCGCTCATTCCGACGCGCGTCGAATCTGGCGGTCGCAGCGCCGACGCTGTGCCCGCACGCCGCGACCTTGTTTCGCCGCGCGCCGAAACCCGGCCCGCTGCGCCGGTGCAACGCCGGCCGCTGCAACACGGCGGCCATGCCGCGCCCACGCCCGCCGCCGACACGGACCTGGTCGCATTCGCTGCGCCGACCTGCACCGGCGCCGGCACCGGCGCCCCGCGGCGCCTGGCCCTGGCCGCCGACCGCACCTCGCTGCCACCCGCCGCCCGAGGCCTGGGAGTCCCGACCAACACCTGGAGCGCCGCGAACAACACCCTGCTCATCGACGGCTGGGAGAGCGACCCGACCCTGGACGTGGTCCGCCGACCTGACGGCAGCCCCGCCGGCTGGGTCGCCACCGTCGACGACAACTGGGGCACCTCCATCGACGGCCGCCTCGTCATCGACGCCACCGACCACCAGTCCTGGTACTCCCAAGACGCCCGCTACGCCGTCTCCCTGCTGCGCATGGCCCTCGACCAGCACCTCGCCTAACCTCACGCATCAGGCGAGATGAGCACCCCGGCGACGGCAGCCGCGGCCGGCTGCACAGGGCGAACGAACAGCGGCTCCCCGGGAGACAATGGCATGAACCCGGGGAGCCGTCATGATCCTCTCACCCCGCGGCCGCATCGCCGGCACCCTGCCCTAGGTGCGGCCCGACCGGGGGGTGGGGCGAGTCGGCCAGTACCGGCCCCGGGACCTGTCGCTACGGCAGGTCCGGCGGCGGTGTGCCGGGGCGCGGCGCCTCGGTGACGATCTCGTACAGGCCGGGGCCTGCCTTGCGGAACCACCCGCCCATGGCCTTCGCGAGTCGTGCCCGCTGGACGTCGAGGCGGTCCATCGTGAGCCCCGGCGGGATTTCCACGTACTCGCGGACCATGGCGATCTCCTCCGGCGTCAGCTCGGGCTCCGGCACGACGGCCTCCACAGATTCGGAAGATTTGCGACTATAAATTGCTGAAAGTGGCATATGCCCCAAAAGTGGCATTACATGCGGTCCCGAAGGCGGAGCGGGAAGGGCGGGCCGCGGTCGGCGGCCTCACCGGAATCCGGGGTGGGTCCCGCCGCGGTCCGACAGCAGGGCCAGCCCTTGGCCCCCTGGTTGGGCACCCGGTAGGACGGGAGGCAGGTCGAGCCTTCCGCCCGTCTACGCCGTGTCTGCAGGTCGGACCCTGTGGGCAAGCCGGCCGGCGCCGAGGACACCTCGTCCGACGCGATAGCCGTGGGGCTAGGTGGGCGAGAAGTCGGGGGCGCGGCGCCCGGACACCCGGGAAGCTCTGTGCGGCCGCCTGGCGGCCCGTCAGTCTCCTGCCAGCCTCCCGGTGCCCCGAAGCGCAGAACGGCCGCCACGGGCCCACTGCGGCCCGTCACTTGCAGCCTGGCGGAGCCGTGCGCGCCGTTCGCACGATCCGCAGCCGCCGCGACCGTGCTCCCTCTCGCGTGCTCATCGCCGTCCAGACCGGGGGCCGTCAAGGTGAGCCCGGTGAGCCATCAAGGTGGGGCGCAGGGGCCGTCAAGGTATCGCCGATCATCCCCGGGGAACCTTGACGCCGCAGGTCACGGCCGGTGCGCGCCCGAGTGCGCACCGGCCATGCACCGGGCGGAGCACTGCGCTGCGCTTCTACTCCTCGCGTCTGGCCGGGCACTGGCCGCGCGCCCCGGCGGCAGGGTGCGGGCGGGGTGTGGCTCCGGGGCCGGGTGTCTGATGACCTCGTCGGACCCGGCCCCCGGAGCCGCGCGCCCAGGCAATAGCGAATCGGGCGCGCCAGGATCATGTCAGGTCCCGCCCGCAGCCGACCAACCCGGCCAGCAGGCCCCTGACCGGGCCGTCAAGGAACGCCCGTCAAGGAATCCGATGCTGCGCCGTTTCCACTGCCGCTCCCCCTCCCGTCTCCCCTACCGCAAGGCTTCACGCCGTCCTCGGCGTTTGCGCAGGTCAGCACCCTCTGTCAAGGCGGATCGGCGGCCCCGGCAACCCTCTTCCCGTCCCCTCTCCTGCTACCTACTGTCTGACCTGTGGGTGGTGGTGGTTGTGGTGGGTGGCGGTTGGTGGCGGCGGTGGTGGAGCGGAGTGGACGACGGGGCCAGTCATCGGGTCCACACGCCGCTCCGGGGCCGCTCTGGCCCCCTTCTGCGGCTGCGCCAGGCCCGCCGGGTGGCCGGGGCGGGGCGATGACGGGCGGCAGCAGGCCGCCAGGGGCCGCGCGGACCGTCCAGCGACCGAAGCGACGCACCCTCGAACCTGCCGGGCCGTCAGACGAGCAGTGGTTCCGGGGGATGATCGCTGTCAGGGGCACGCGGTACACAGAGGATCCGGACCGGCGGCGGAGGGGTAACGGGGTGGGCGAGAGCGACAGCGGGCGCAAGAACTTCAAGCGGTCGGCGGCGTATCCGAACGGGTCGACGGCGGCGATGCGCGGCGCGGTGATCGAGGTCCTGTCGGTGCTGAAGGTGGCCACCGCCGACCAGCTGCACCGCATCATCAACCCCGAGCTGACCGATTCCCGGTTCGTCCGGCATGCGCTGCTGGATCTGCAGCGCCACCAGATCACCGCGAGCGACGGCCGCACCCCGACCCGGCACAAGATCTGGCGCCTGACCGGCCCCGGCCTCGACAGCGCCACCGCCGTGCGGGAGAACGGCCCGGCGACCGGCGGCACCGCCAAGGGCGCCGGCCTCACCGGCGCACCGCACGCCATGGCCGTCAACGAAGCGATCATCGCCTGCCTCCCCGACACCGGCACGATCGCCTCCTGGACCACCGAGGTCGAACACCCCATCGCCACCCGCCAGGTCGTCCGTACCGACGCCGTGCTCCAGGCCCCGGAGCTCGGCCTGCCCGTCGTGTTCTTCGAGACCGACCGCGGCACCATGAAGGAATCCCTGGTCGCCGCCAAGATCCCCCGCTACCTCGACTACCTCACCCGCAACGTCCGCACCTCCGGCGGCGACGACGTGCTGCACTGGCACCGCCTCTACGGCCGCCCCGACCACAGCGCAGACAAGCAGCACCCACCGATCGCCCTCGTCTTCGACGGCGGCACCCGCCTCGGCCCCACCGCCCTGCACAACCGCATCGACCGCATCGGCGACCTCACCCACCAACACTGGGGCTCCCGCCCGTACCGGGTCGGCTACGAGATCGAACCGCTCTGCCGCGACTACAGCGGCACCGTCCCGCTCCTGGCCACCACCCTCGACCGCCTCCAATGCCACGGCCTCACCGACGGCCCCACCTGGTGGCGCTACGGCCACGACACCTGGGAACCCCTCGCCCAGGCCCTCGCCAACCCCGACGGCTACGCCGCCTACCTGCGCCGCTGCGAGGACGAGCGGGCCGAGAAGCAGCGCCGTGAAGCCGAGCGCAAAGAAGCCGAGCGGCAGCGCCAAGCCGCCCGCGAGCAGGCCCAGCAGCGCCGGGAAGCCGCCCAAAGGGCCGTTGAACAGGGAGAACGCCCCGACATCGCCCAGATCTGGGCCCGACGGCAGGTCGGCCCCGACGGCAGCATTACTTTTCCCGACCTCGACCAGGCCGCCGACCCCCAGCCGTCCACCACCCCGCCCCTGGCCCCGCCGGCGCCCGCTCCGCCCGCGCCCCGGCGCCGCTTCTTCCGCCCCTGACCACGTCAAGCCGGGCCGGGTTGGTTACTCGTCGGCCTTCCCCAGCACTTCCTCGGCTTCAGCGCTCGCACCGACTGCCCGGTAGGCCGCGGCCGAGGCCTCGCGTACGGCCCGGACCTCGCCGGCCGGGCGTCCGGCCGCCCGCAGGGTGTCGGCGAGTTCATCGAGCGCCTGGCCCTCCCGGTACGCGTCGTCCAGCTCCCGGAACACAGCGACGGCACGCTCACCGGCTTCCACCGCCTGCTCGTACGCTTCAGTGCCCCGCCACGCGGTGCCGAGGTTGTTCCACGCCATGCCTTCGCTGTGGCGGTCGCCGAGTTCGCGGTAGATGTCGAGGGCGTGCTGGTAGGCGTCGAGGGCGTCGTCGAAGCGGCGCAGCTCCGTGAGGGCGAGGCCAGAGTGGTTCCACGCCATGCCTTCGGCGTAGCGGTCGCCGAGTTCGCGGTAGATGTCGAGGGCGTGCTGGCAGGCGTCGAGGGCGTCGTCGAAGCGGCGCAGCCCCTGCATGGCGTTGCCGAGGTTGTTCCACGCTAGGCCTACGCTGTGGCGGTCGCCGAGTTCGCGGTAGATGTCGAGGGCGTGCTGGTAGGCGTCGAGGGCGTCGTCGAAGCGGCGCAGCCCCTGCATGGCGTTGCCGAGGTTGTTCCACGCTTGGCCTACGTCGTGGCGGTCGCCGAGGGAGATGGCCGCGTCGTGGGCGAGGGCGGCGACGGCCAGGTCATCCTGCAGATACCGGCGTGAACGAAGGTAGTCCCCCACAAGGGCTGCCAGGTCCACGGTGATCTCACGGTGGCCAGCGGCGTGCGCGGTGTGGACGGCGGCAACGAGATTGGCACGCTCCGCATCAAACCAGGCCATCGCTGCGCCCCGGTCGGGGAAGCGCTTCTTGTCACCGCCCGCGACGGGATTGAGATGGACGACGGCGGCCCGCGAGGTGCGGATGTAGTACCCGAAGAGGCGCTGCTGGGCTTTGGCGCTGTGATGCGGGCTCAGCTCAGCTTGTTCGGTGGCGTAGGCGCGGACGAGGTCGTGCATCCGCCAGCGGCCGGTGTCCGGGTCCTGCCGGATGAGGCTGGCATCGGCGAGGGCCTCCAGCCGCGCGCGAACGTCCCTGGGCTTGCCGATGCCGATGCCGGTGAAGGCGACGGCGGTCTCGGTGGACACATCGGGCCCGGGATTCACCGCAAGCAGGCGAAACAGTTCCGCGTGCGTGGGCGCCAGACGCCGGTAGGAGCCGGCCAGAACGGTCCGTACGGCGGCATGGCGGCCTTTCAGCACGTCCAGACGCTCTGCGAGGTCCTCCAGGTCACGGGCCAGCTGCGCCGGTTTGAGGTTGCGGCCCAGCTGGGCGGTGGCGATGCGCAGGGCGAGCGGCAGGTACCCGCACAACTCGGCCACCCGCGCGGCCCCGTCCAGGTCGGCGGCGATCCGTCCGTCCCCGGGCCGGGTGATGCGCAGCGCGGCGTCCATCAGGGCCACCGCGCGTTCGGGGCTGAGGACGTCGAGGTCGACCAGGCGGGCACCCAAATCGGGGGCGAGGTTGTCCCGGGAGGTGACCAGCATCCGGTGCGGACCGTCCCCCGAAGGCAGGAGGTATTCGACCTGGTCACTGGAGGAGGCGTTGTCGGCGAGGACCAGGACGCGCTCGCCGTGGCGGGCGCGGGCGGCAAGCTGGGACCGGTAGAGGGCAGCGCGCTGGTCGGTGTCCGGCGGAATCTGCTCGGGGTCGGCGTCCAGAGCGCGCAGCGCGGTGTCGAGGGCGTGCACGGCATCGGTGGGAGTGTCGTCGTAGCCGTGCAGGTCCACGAACAGCACACCGGTGAACAGCCCCCGCTGGAGGGCGGCATGGCCGGCGGCCAGGGCGAGAGTGGTCTTCCCCATCCCGCCCATCCCCAGCACCGACGCCACCACCACGGCATGCTCCGACCCACCGACACCGGCACCAGCATCGGTACCAGCGCCGGAGTCCGCCGGAGCGAGGAAGCCGAGCAGCTCCTCCAGGTTCTCCTCCCGGCCGGTGAACCCGGGCGGGAGAGCCGGAGGAGGAGCAAGGGGCTTCAGCACCCGGCCGGTTGCCCCCGTCACTGCCCTCGGGCCCGCACCCGGATCCGTCTCGGAGCCCTCGAAAGCCGGGCCGCCGGCAGGGCCGGTCCCGACTCTCTTACTGGCACTGTCGAATTCATCGACATTTTCGACCAGATCGCCATGCATTCTGCGCCAGTGGTGAATGTTCCCGAGGGGTTCTTCGAGAGGGAATCCTTCTTCCTCGGAATGAGTTTTGCAGCCCTTGTGGAAGGCGGACACCCGGTCCCACGCGGGAACCCGGAAGAGCCCGTTCTTCCCTTCGAGGAGCTCGCTGATCACGCTGGTGTTCAGGCCGGTCCCGGCCGCCTTGACCAGCTGGGGCCCGGTGGGATTGCCCGACCTCGCCTGGAGCCGCTTCAACTCCCGTGCGAACTCACGCAGAGCGTCCTGCGCCTGTGGGCTGTGTCCTGGCGCCATCAAGGCTCCCTGCCTGTCCGTCTCCCGCACCGCCGGCCCGTGCACGAGTCCCGCACAGCAGACCGGGATGCCCTTCCCATATCCACGGACCAGCAGTTGCCGGCGGCGGCCTCCGGCGATGGCCCTCGTGGGCGATGCCGGTGGCCGGGCGCGCGGTCCGCAGTCGTCCGCACCGGTCCGTGATCGTCCGCCGGACCGGCCTCTCACCCTAGTGCTCACCTGCGTGGATGCGGGGCGTTTCCGGGATGGTCCGGGTGTATCCGCAGATCAACTCCAGGCTCTTCCTGGCCGGGATCGTGGTGGTTAAGCCGGCCGGCTGACTTGTGTTCACCACGACCCGCCAGGGGAGGACCTGATGTCCCGCAAGCAGCGGAACACCCGCACCGAGAAGACCCCGCGCAGCGCGGCAGTCCCCGCACAGCCGACCGCACCCCACCACGCCCAAGCCACGACCGAGGCGCCCGCCGGACAGCTCGCCGGGCAGATCACCCGCGGTGCCGCCTCCGGCATCGCCCGCTCGGTCACCGACTGGATCATCGAGCAGCTCACCGAGCACATCGGCTGACCACCTGCGGCCCATTCTCAGAGGGCGGCCACCGGCCAGCGCCGGGCGCTGGCCGGCCGTTGCGGGCGGTCTTGACGTCTGCGGTGCGGGGCGGTGCCATGGCCCTGGGGGAAGGAGGGGCCGTGGCACCTGGTGGGGACAGCGATGCCGAGGACCGTGATGGTGAGGGCGGTGGTGATCGGCTGAGCCGCTCGCCGGAGCCGCACCGTCCCGGACCTGCGGACGGTTTCTGGGTAGGGGTGCTCGTCGTGATCGTGGTCGTGCTCCTTCTGGCCATCCTCGTGTCCCACATGGACTGGAGCCCCGGAAGCCCGGCCTACAACATGCCGCCCTACAAGTGACGTTCCCGCACGCCAGAGGCCTACGGGCCGGGGGGAGGAGCACGGTGCCAGATGATGACAACGACGTCGAGGGTCCCAGTGCCGAGAGAGACAGTGACCGACCCGGCCGCCCACCACGCCACTACGGATTCGAGGACACCTTCTGGCTGGTCCTGCTCGCGGTGATCGTGGTGATCTGCGGTCTGATCGGCTTCCTGTCCAACGGGGACCCCGGTCCCGGAAGCCAGAACATTACCGGCTGGCACTGAGAATTTGTGATTCGTCGATTTCGCTGGGCACATGGGCTGTGGCGGGATTGGTGCACGTCGGGGGAGTGGCAGTGATGTGGCGTCAGTGTTTTGGCAGTGATTGAGGTCTTGTTTCTGCTGGTCGGGCTGCTTGGTGTCGGCTGGCGTGTGCTGTCGTTTGGGTGCTGTCATTGTTGTCGTTTGCGCTGGTCGTGGGGGTGTCGCCTGGTATGGACGGCGGGGGTCGGACTGGGGTGCTGTTAGCGCATGTCGTTTGTCGCTGTCAGGTGTTTGGCGTTTTCGGTGTCGTGGCCGGGGGTGGCCTGTCATTGATGAGGTGTGGACGAACGAGTTGTATTCGGGCGTGATCAGGCCCGTCGGGTCGCGGTGGGGCGTCTCCTTGCTCTCGACGCGCGTGGTGAGCCGCTCTCGGCGCATGTCCGCCTGATCGCGTCCGCGGTGGGGGTAGGGGAGCGCACGGTGTGGCGGTGGCTGGCCGTGGCCCGGAACCCGCCCTCCCGGACACCGGCGCTCGTGGGACGCTTCGTCCTTGACGCCGATGTCCGGCATCTTCTGGCCCTGTGGGGCGGGAACACGGCAGCGGTGCACCGGGAGTTGGCCGCGCGGGCGGCAGCCGATCCTTCGCTGCCGGCTCCCCCGTCGCTGCGTACGCTCCAGCGGGCGGTTGCGCGGGAGCTGTCAGCGGGGCACCGGGCCGGACTGCGTGGCGGGGAGAAGGCCCGCCGTGCCCACGACGTCTTCGGGCGCCGGCCCCGGACCTGGCGCAACGCCTGCTGGGAAGGCGATCACAAGCGGGTCCCGGTGCAGGTCGACGTGGACGGTGAGCTGGCCTGTCCGTGGATCACTTGGTTCATCGACTGCGCCACCCGCGCGATCACCGGGGTGGCCGTCACGCCTCACGCGCCGTCCCGGGATGCGGTGCTGGCCGCCCTGCGGATCGCGATCACCCGGACCGGTTCCCACGGTCCGATCGGCGGCCTGCCCTCGGTAGTCCGTGTGGACCGGGGCAAGGAGTTCCTGTGTGCCACCGTGACCTCGGCACTGGGTGCGTTCGCCGTCCCCGTACAGGACCTGCCCGCCTACACCCCGCACCTGAAGGGCACCGTCGAGTCCTTGAACGACGCGGTCGAGGAGACCTCGTCTCCCTGCCCTGCTACACCCGCCGGCCCCACCTCCTCGGCGGCCACGCCGCAGACCCGGATCCTGCGCCGTTGACCTTCGCCGCCTTCGTCGAACTCCTCCTGGACTGGGTGTCGTGGTGGAACAGCGAGCACCGGCCCTCCGGGCTGGGCGGCTCCACCACCCCTGTGCAGGCATGGGAGGCAGACCCGACCCCGATCGAGGACGTCCCCGTCGAGCAGCTGGCGACCTTCGCACTGGAGGACGATGGCCGGCTGCGCACGATCACCACCAGCGGCGTCAGCTGGCGCCGCCGCCCCTACATCGCCCCCTGGATGACCGGCCACACCGGCACGAAGGTCCGCCTGCGCTACCTGCCCCACCACGACCAGCAGATCGAGGTCTTCGACGCCACGGGCCGCCGCCACCTCGGCTCCGCCTACCTGGCCGAGCAGGCCACTGTCGAACAGCGCAAGGCCCTGGACACCACCCGCAAGGCACGGGCCCGCGCACTGAAAGCAGACCTGAAAGCCGCAGAGAAGCTACGCCGCCCCCGCTACGCCGCGGTCACCACCGCATCCCCGCCCGAGCGCCTGGGCGCGCTGACGGCCACCGAGGCCGAGGCCGAACTGGCCGGCGCCCGTGTCCTGGACCTTGCGGCGCGCGCGGCCGGACCTGATCCCGCCCACGGAGGCGCCCGCCTCGTGGGCCCGCCCCATCATCCGCCCCATCATCCGCCCCGCCGCCGTCCCGCAGGCGGCAGCGGACACCCGCCCCGCCACACCCGTTCCACCGGCAGCGGACGCCGTCCGCGCCTCATCACACGGCCGCCGCACCCGAGACAGCGAGGTCCTGGGCGCCCGCCAGGACGATCAGGAGAGCTGATCAGTGAGCACGGCAGAACGCAAGGGCCGGCTGCCCGCCGAACGCGACGACCACTACATACGCCTGGACGGCGCCCACATCGTCGGTACCAGAGCCCTTCTGCGGGTCCGGGACAACATCCGGTCCAAGCCGGTCTCGCCGGCCTCGGCACGGCGCTGGAGCGCCTCGGTGCGCCGCTGCGCGGTGCGCAGGTTCTTCATGATGGTCCCGACCGGCCGCCCGCCCCACACCGCTTCGTTCGGCGGGCAGGCGTGCCCGTGCTCGGCCGCGTACCCGGCCACCGCGGTCAGGTTGTCGGTGAAGGCGGTGTCGAACGCCGACCACACCATCCCGAGCGCGTCCAGCTCCTTCACGCGCTCCGGGTCCAGGACGTCGGCGGCCTTGTAGCGGCGCTGGTCGGCCACCCACACCCCGAGCCGGTGCCCGGACGGCGCCCGGTAGGCGTAGGGCACCTTCACGTCGCCGAACTTCTCGCGGTAGGCGAGCAGCTCCTCCAGCCCCCGCCGGAACTCTGCCCGCTCCGGCTCCAGCACCCGGGTCCGCACGAACGCCGCGATCACCGCCGGGTCGCGCCGGGTGGAGAACTGCAGCAGCTGCGCCTCCCCGGCTGCGGAGCGGAACTCCAAACCGTGCCCCTGCGGGGCCTGTGTCGTTGAGCCTGTCGTGCGCCCCGACCAGGGTGCGCGGTGCACCTGCTCCACACCGCTCGGCACGTACACCCCCATGGGCCTGGCAGTTGCGGCAGCGCCGCCGGGGCGGCCGGCCGTGCACGTCGGCTGCCCCGTCCCGCTCTGCCGACCGGTGGGACCGGGGTCGTCGCGCAGCGTCGTACCCTGCCCGCTCGGCTGCCGAGGCCGTATAGGCCTTAGGCTGCCAGCAACTTGCCACGCTGGCTTCTGGTTTGTGACAGAGAACTGCTGAGCGATACAACGGCTGCGCCGACTCGACGTCACGGCTGGATCGCGCCAGTTTTCGCGGCCTGTTCCAGGGGCTTGCTGGGCGGTCTCCGGGCATGGCGTGGAGTTGATCCGTTCACATGCCGTCCTTGCAGAGCAGGGGGTCGGTCTTCGTGTGTCCTCCGATTGGAGTATCCCGGTGCACCGCCATTCGGGTTATCCCGGTGAGTGAAAACGTGCCCTGCTCCTCGTCGGAATTCGACTGACAGGCACGTGTTCTGGGCTTCAGGACGGCATCGCGTGGCTGGCCGGCACGGGTGTCGTGGCAGGATTTGAAGTGCTTCGCCGGGCCGGAAGGCGCGCGGATCTGCACGGCGCGATGTTGGGCGTGCAGGTCCCAGGGCAGTCCGGCCCCCCTCGATGTCCAAGGGCCGAAGCAGCAAGAAGGAGCACGCAGGTGACGTGCACACAGTGCGGTCAGCCGGTCAACACGGGAGTCAGCCACGCACACCGTGGCCGGTCGCCCAAGACGACGGACGACGGCAAGCACGGACACCGGTGGTCGCGGGGGCTTCGGCTCACGTTGGCGCTGGTGGTGGTCGAAGCGGTTCTCGTGATCGAGATCGCCACCGAGATCGGGATGAAGCTCTCGGGCATCGCCTGACTCGGTACCGCCTCCAACGCAGACGGCCCGACTCCAAGGAGCCGGGCCGCGTCCTGCAGGTGTAACCACTGAAGTACGAGGCCGTTCGGCGGGATGTGTGACCAGTGTTAGCGCACTGGTCCCGCCGGCGGCCTTCGTGCTGCCCGGGAACCGAAACCCCCGGACAACGGCAACGATTCTATCGGCCGCGCTGTTAAACGAGCGTCCCACCGGAAGGATTCGGCCGCGACAGACCCGCCCGCCGCAGGTCCGCAACCACCGCTGCAGCGCCCCCGCCGGATCCACCGCGACGTCCCGGCCTCGGAGTTCGCACTCCCCTCGCCCCCGCACACCGCGGCACCGGGTGTCCCACAGACCCACCTGCCTCGTTGGCACGTACCACCGTCCCGCGCGCACCCGGGCCGACACCACGCCCCTCGGTGCGCACACGCGGCCCCGACACGCTGCGCGGGCGTTCCTCCAGAGCCGTTGCCCCCATGGCCCGAGAAGCCGCCGCCCCGTGCGTTGGGCGGCGGCTTCCGGTGCTTTCTCAGGGCTGCGCCAGCCTATCGCCGGCCGGCTGGCCGGGCTGGGACGCCGGGCCTACCAGTCGAGCGGCGGGCCGAGGTAGTCGTCGCTGTACGCGTCCCCGGCACGCTCGTCGGGATCGGACCGCCGGAACACCAGCCGCCGGTCGACCCGGGGCATGCCCTTGTCGATGCAGGGGCCGCGACGTACGGCTCGCCGCTGGGTGGCGTCCCAGGGCTCCGGAAGGAGGTGCCCGCCGTGGCAGTCGACGTCCCCGCAGTGCACTCCCACCGGGCCCACCCCGGGGCTGCTCATGCCCACTCCACGCCGTGCTCGGCGAGCTGCGCGAGCTGCCCCGGCGTCAGCTTGGCGCGCCTCGCCTTCGTGTTGTTCATAAACACACCCAGCCCCACGGCCACGACCTGCACGTTTTCCTCCCCGCCAGGGCCGGCCACCACGACCTCCAGCTCCTCGCGATGAGGGCGCGGGACCCGTGCATGGCCCTCCCGCGCGACGAACTGCGCGAGGGCCGCCAGGCCCTGGGCGAAGCGATCCGTACGGGACACCTTCGGCTTCGCCTCCGCCGCGGCCTTCGCGGCCACCAGCTCCTGGTCCTTCTCGATGCCGATCGCCGTCAGCAGGTCCTGCTGGTCCTGCTCTAGACCTGGGAAGCCGGCCCGCTGCGCCACGACCCAGCGGCCGAGCTGCTCGCCCTCGAACACGGTCTCCTCGGGCAGCTGCGCCCAGTCCACTTGGCCGTCCAGCTCCAGCCACCACAACCTGGCCACCGAGTAGATGCGCTGCCAGATGATCGGCCAGGTCGGGCACCAGAACGGGTCGATCTCCTCCAGCGCGCGGCGCCGCTCCGGCGCCAGTGCCCCCGCTTGGCCTGCGGGCACCTGGGCCGCTGCCCGCAGTTCTGACAGCCAGGTGCCGATGGCGTACCCGCCGACAGATGCCCGCGCGGGAGCGGCGAGAGAGGATCCGTGTTCCTTCGCCCAGACCCGCGCCCAGGCCAGGCCGGCCTCGAACCGCGCATCCGACACCGACCAGATCATCCCCAGCGCATCCAGCATCGCCACCCGGTGACGCGCCAATTCACCCGCAGCATGCTCGGAACGCCTGTCCGACACCCACTTGCCGAGCGGGAAATTCCCTTCCTTTCCCACCATTTCTGAATAAGGAACGTCAAGCCCGCCCGTCTCCTGGAACCAACGCCGAGCGTGATTGATACCCTCCCGCCAGTACTGATTCTCCCCCTTCAGTACCCGGGATGCGATGAACAGCGCCAGAACGTTCTCGTCCACCGGCGTCCGGAACCGCACCGGCAACGTGAACGCACCCGACCCGCCCTCACCTGACACATCCTCACCAGGCAAAATAGCAGCCTCCGCGCTGCGCCCCTTCGTCCGCCGTCCGGACTGCTGAGGCACCGCCAGGGCCTCCACCACGCGCTCGTCGTGAGACCTCAGAGCAGACAAAATACGAACCAAAGGTCCGTAACTGTCCGACTCCAGAATGTCTCCGGGTTCCTCTCCATACGCCAGGAAAATAGGCACGATCAGGGATGCGGTCTTGCCTTCACCGGGCTGGATCCGCAGGGCGCGGCCGATGGCCTGGACGATATCGACCATGCTGCCCCGGCCGTTTAGTACGACCGAGTCTGCATTTGGGATATCCACGCCCTCGCCGAGAATACGGCACTGGGAAACGATCCTGTGCCTGAGCCCGTCGTCCTCTTCGCCCCGCCCGAAGTCACGGATGACGTCCTTGCGGAAGTCGACGTCGTGCTCGCCGGACAGCCACTGCGCCCACATTTCTGCCGGGTATTTTTCGGGGTTGTCGAGGTGCAGTTTTTCGACGGTCTGGTTCAGTGTCTCGGAGAAGTAGCGGGCCTCCAAGGTCCGGTTGTGGAAGGTGATGCACCGCTGAAGGTCCCGCTCGACGACGGTCTTGACCAGGCCGGCCTGGATCGCGGCGAGGTGCGCGGCCGGCACCTCGTCCCCGCTCCCGTCCGCAGCCTCGCCGACACCGGGCCCGAACGGCACGCCCTGCCGCTCGGCGCTACCGCGGTCGGCGCGCGGTTCGCGCAGCTCCAGGACCACGACCTCGAACGGGGCCAGCAGCCTGCGGTCGATGGCCTCCGCCAGGCCCAGCGTGAACACCTGCGACCCATAGACCCGCTGGTCATCCATGGACACCGCGAGCTCCTCCGGCAGCGGCTGCAAGGCGTCCTCACGCCGCCTCATGGCCGCGCTCGGCGGTGCCCAGATCCGCGGGGTGGCGGTCATGTAGAGCCGGCGCTCCGCCGGGATCTCCGCCTGGTCGTGAACGACGGTCCAGGACTTCTCGACGCTGCCGGACGACCGGTGTGCCTCATCGGCCA
Organism: Streptomyces sp. TLI_235; assembly: GCA_002300355.1. Taxonomy (NCBI): domain Bacteria; kingdom Bacillati; phylum Actinomycetota; class Actinomycetes; order Kitasatosporales; family Streptomycetaceae; genus Streptomyces; species Streptomyces sp. TLI_235. The sequence continues at coordinate 2,058 of NSGV01000006.1, read as the reverse complement.
CCATCAGCGCCAACGGCGGCAACACCCCACCACCCGAACCCTCCCGCTGCGCCCAGTAGGCGTAGGCGTCCGCCACGGCCCCGACCGAGGCGTACGTGGCGAACAGCGTCACCGGCCGGCGGCGGGCGGCCGCCAGGTCCAGCCACATACCGATCATCAGCGGACTGGTCGTCGCCCTCACCCCGGCCGGCAGCTCGGAGTCGACCAGCGAGCAGACCGCGAACATGTCCCCGGACCGGCCGACCGCACGCCAGGAGCCGATCATCTGCACCAACAGATCCAGCGTCGGCACCACCACCAGCACCGCCCCATGCGGCGCCAACTTCTGCCCGGCCGCCGCCCCCACGTACGACTTCCCGGAGCCGGTGGCCATCTGCACCGTGACCCGCAGACCACCCGGCGGCACCGGCCGCCCGGGACGAGGCGTCAGGCCCCGCACGATGGCCTCCAGTGCCTCCTCCTGATGCCCCCGCAGCGAGATGCCCGCAGCGGGCCGAGCGGCCGTCAGGCCCGGCTTCACGGCGTCCACGAGACCGTCCCTCTCCTCACTCATGGGTGCAGTCTTCTCGAGCGCTGCCTGATCGTCTCCTGGCTGAATGGGCTGCCGCATCATGCCTGAAGGGGGCGCAGCTGGACCAGGGTGAGCCAGGTCTCGGGGTCGGGTTCGACATAGGCAGCGCGCACGGCATATGGCCCGGCCTCCAAAGCCACCCGTACATGATCTTGATGGTGGCACTCGGCGCCCGTCCAGGCCGAGTCGAAGAGCACGACCGGCCCTGGCACTTGCCAGAGCAGCTCGCTCTCCCACGACGCGGCACGCACCGCTGCCTCGACGCTGGCGAGCATGGCCTCCTCGGACTCCGCCGCGGACCAGCGCACGAACACGTTCTGCACCGACAGATACGCCGTCGAGGCCGGCTCGTCCCCCAACACCAGGGCTTGGGCCGACCCAACCTCGATCAGGCCGATGAAGCCCTCAACAGCACAGGCCCTGTCATAGTCGTCCCCGGCCGATCCCGACCACGCCCCCAGCACGGCTTCCGGGACCACGACGAGCGGCCCTCCCAGGGACTCCACCCACGAGACCGCTCCCGGCTCCCCGTACATGACCATGCGCGCAACCTACACAGAACAGCCGACGAGCGTGATCCTGCAGGCCGAGGACGGGCCCAGGTACCGCACTCGCACACCGCTCCCTTCGTATGGCTGCGCCGGATGCCCGCCGGTGCCGTGCTACACCGTCTCCCGGATTGGAGGTGGGGACGAGCCTGGTCAGACACAGCGACAGCGACAGCGGTGACAGGGCGCTGCCGTACGGTGTCCTAGGTACCGAGAAGGAGGCACCGATGAGCGCTCAGCCAATCCACGGCCCCGAGCTGATCCCCAGGCCCGCCCAGACGCCCCTGGCCCTGTACGAGGCCGTCGCGGCCCTCCTTCCGCACCGGCTGACCGAGATGACCGCCGACCAGGCCCGCGCCATGACCGAAGCGGTCGAGCACCAGAGCCTCAAACCCCTACTGCGCTTCACGGTGAAGTGGGCTGTGGACGTCGAGATCGCGCGCCACCCGGAGACGCTTGCCGAGCTGCACCGCGCCGAGTACCTGGCCCATCACGCCGAGAGCCGGGAAGAGCGTCGGCGGCAGGCCGCCCTCGCCGGCGCCATCGTGGACGCCGCCGCCGAGGCGGTGCGCGGGTGACCTGGGACTGGGAGTACAACCCCGACGAAGTCACCGTCGCCGAAGGGGCACCCCTCGCCTTCGTAGCCCAGGTCGAGAAGAAGGCCGACGAGATCGTCCGCGCCGCCGCAGCGCTCTACCTGGACGGCACCACGTACCAGGGGCCCGGCGAGGGAATGAAGTCCGCCGACATCGAAGACGGTATTTTCTGGTACATGATTGTCCCGCGTGACGAACGCGTTTATATTCTGCGAATCCAGTCCCTTTAGCTTGATTCAAGTGGAATTTCTGCCCGGCGCCGGGTGAGCACGGAGGCTGCGGCGGGATATGCTGGCGCCAGGCTTCTGATACCGCCCCATCCTGGGTTTCCCGGATCGGTCTG
>NSGV01000005.1 GCA_002300355.1 Streptomyces sp. TLI_235 | reverse complement strand
GCGCTGCAGCCGTACGCGCAGGTCACGCTGCGCGTATCGCCGCCGAGGCCGAGGTCAGCGCCTCGCTGATCGTCAAGCTCTTCGGCAGCAAGGAGGAGCTGTTCGGCAGACCACCGACTTCTCCGCGGACGCGACGAACTGCTCGACGCCCCGTCGACGCCTCGGCCGCACTTGGTGCTCGCCCTGGTCCGTGCCGGCGGCAGCGCCGCACGGACCCGCTGCTGCGGGTGTCTTCTCGCTCGGCATCGCCGACGAGCGGACCGTCCTGCGGGACCGCTTCCGAGAGCAGGTGACCCGTCGGCTGGCGACGACTCCCGGGTGCCGAACCGGAGTTGCGGGCGAGCTGATCCTCGGACACCTGCTCGACTGGGCGCCACACTGAGCATCCACGCGACGGCGGGCGGCGAGCAGACCGCCCGGAGCGGCTCGCCGACCTGTGCGGGCCCCGGTGCAGCGCCTCATCGACGCCCTGACACCGCCGCCACGCCCGCGCCCCGGCGCCCGCGCCGGGCGTGCTGCCTCCCACGGCCGGTCGGCCTACGGTGGAGAGGGCGCCTCACGTCCGCCACTGTGCCGGGCGGCGTCCGAAGGGAGTGTCGCGATGGCCGGACACCCGCGCAGCTCGGCATCGTCGTCCTGGACAGGCGGGCGGTCCGCTGCTGCGGATCGCGGCGAGATCGACCGCGAGACCGCCCCGGCTGGCCGAGCCCTGCGTCAGCCGTGGGCCTCGCGCACCGCGCCGCCCACCGTGGGGTCGATCTCGCGCGGTCGCTTCTGCGACTCCACGGCCTCAACGTGCTGCTGGACGCCGACCGGCAGGCCGCGAGCGCGGCTCCACCTGCAGCTGCTGAACGTGCCCGACCGGATGCGCCGGCTGCTCGCGGTGACCGGCACCGACCAAGTGCTGACCTGGTGGGCGGGCACCGCCGGCGGGCCGGGCGCCCGGCCCCGCCTACCGTGGAAGGCGGGTGACGGCAGGCCCGCGCCCCGTCGGGCGCCCGCGCTGCCGCTGAGGACGTGAGACATGTGCAGATGGTGGCCTACTCCGGGTCTCCGATCGCGCTGGCGGAGCTGCTCTACAAGCCCGGCACTCCCTGATCGACCAGAGCCGCACGCGCGGATGGGCGTGGAGACCACAACGGCGACGGTGCGCGTCGGCTGGTACCCGACACCGAGGAGGCCGACGAGCCCGCGATCTTCCACGCGACCGGCCCGGCCTGGAGCGACCGCAAACCTGCTCGAACTTCCCCGCTGCGTCGCCTCGCCGCTGTTCTCGCGCACATCAGGCCTCCACCGGGACGGCCGTCCAGCAGAGCAACTGCCATCCCTTCCGTACGGCCGCTGGCTGTGGATGCACAACGGGCGATCCACGGCTT